>NZ_JASGEX010000056.1:0-84340 GCF_047606085.1 Parafilimonas sp. | reverse complement strand
CGAGATGCCTTAGTATTTGCACCAGTAACCAGGCGCTGTCGCGGCAGGATCCCAATGCCCTGCCCAGTGTTTCTTCGGGTGTTTGCACACCGGGCTCAAGGCGTATGGTGTAGGCAATATCTTTATTTAGTTTTTGGTTGATATACACGAGAAAATCAACAATGCCTTTTTCGCTGCGGTCAACATTATTTAACCATTGTTGTAACAGCGGGCCGGGTGTTTCTGTTTCGAGGTAGGGCACCAGTTCTTTCTGCAGTTGCGTGCTGTATGCAAACGGAAATTTCTCCGCGTATTCTTCCACAAAAAAATCAAATGGGTTTATTACTTCCATGCGGGCTATCACTTCCACATCAATGGCCAGTTCGGTTGTTTTTTCCGGAAAGACAACCCTTGCCTGGAAATTGCCAAACGGGTCCTGCTGCCAGTTAATGAAATGGTCTTCCGGCTTGAGCTTAAATGAATAGGCTTCAATGGGCGTGCGTGAATGCACCGCGGGACGTAAGCGGAAAATATGCGGCGACAGGCTTACCGGCCTGTCGTAATGATACGTGGTTTTGTGTTTGATAGCTACGCGTATTGCCATAATCAAGTATTGGTTTTGATATGGCAGCAATCTTAATGCAATAAAAATAAAATCTTTTATTTAATCTGCACATTTCTGATTTTGTAGCCGGGTAAAAGCGAAATATTGCATATTGTGAAAGAGCAAAAGCCTTTTATGCTTGAAAAACTTCAGGTAAAAATAGGTTTATCCGGATACGGGAAATGAACAGCCAGCAGCGATATGGATTTTTGGCTGAGTTATTTCCACACGCTGAAAATTATTATTGAAGTCAAAGGAGATTTGCGTGATTTTTAAGCGTATTGTTTGTCAGGCATCGTGCTGCTTAAGTGGGATGATGCTTTGCGATAGTTTTCATTCGTACAAGTTTGATTTTTCAATGGTCTCATGCCTGCCTGTCGGGCAGACAGGGAACCTCGCTACGTACATTCCCCTTGTGTAAGAAAAAATTATCATGCTCGGTTTCTTTACTGTGTTTCTATTAAGCCGCCTTTTTTCGCATTTGTTGTTTTAGTATATAATATTCGTATCTCACCTGCATATTTAAAAAGAAAAGGGCATTTATGCCAAGCGCATTTTCAATTTTAATGGCAAGAGCTGTTGTTATATTGCGCTTGCCGGAAATAATTTCACTCAATACGGTAGGTGATATGCTCATGTATTTAGCTGCTTCCCGGCGGGTAAGCCCACGATATTCAAGTTCTTCACCCAATACTATACCCGGATGAAAGATATGTGTCGGCGTTATTTCATTTGCTGTTTTCATATTCTTGTTTTTATTTAATGGTAATCTGTTAATTCCAATATTTCCACGGCTATTTCATTTTCGTTCACTTCTCTAAAGCAAATCCTGAATTGGCTATCCATTCTTATAGAAAGTTGCCCCTTTCTGTCTCCTTTCAGTTTTTCGAGGTTCAGCGATTTAATTTGTGCAATGGTTTTTAAATCAGGAGCATCTATTAATTGGCCTATTCTTAGCTTGTATTTTTCTATGATATGCTTTGCAAATTTGTATTTTGCTACGCATGCCGTGGTTTCAAGCCTGTATAATTCCAATACTTTTTTGTTCTCAAACAAAACAACCATGTTCACAAAAATAGTGAATACTTAAAAGCAAACAATGCGTTTTGTTCTCTGCCGGTTGGTGTTTCACCATAGCCGAAACCTCAGAGGAATGATCATTTGAGGAGTAATCATTTTTTATTGCACCATAAAAACTGTATTTCTCCTCCACAGTACGGGGCTTGCATTTTATTTGCTATTTTTAACCCCGAAGCAGGCAACTTTTTAGATTTAAAACCAAAGCATGACGTTTGAACCCGCGCAGGTTTCTATGGAAGAGTCTTTTTTTCAGCAGCATTATTTTGATAGTGATGCTGAAACCTTATCACAATGGAAAACTTTTTTCCATTCCTTTAACCAGCTCGGCAGGGAAGAAATGCTTAGCCGCAGCAACGACATTGCACGCTTCCTGAAAGAGAACGGTGTAATGTATAATGTGTATGGCGACCCTTCCGGCCTGCACCGTACCTGGAACCTGGATGCGGTTCCTTTCATCATCAATAAAAATGAATGGAGAAAAATTGAAGCTGGTTTAATACAACGAGCAGAATTGTTCAACCTTATCCTGAAGGATGTTTACGGGCCGCAGCATTTGATAAAAGACGGCATGGTGCCGATGGAAATTGTTTACGGCCATACCGGTTTCCTGCGCGAATGCTGCAACATTCAGTACAGTGATAAACATTTGCTCACCATCTATTCGGCTGATATGGTGCGGGGAAAAGATGGCAACACTTGGGTGTTGAACGACAGGACGCAGGCCCCATCAGGCTTTGGCTACACGTTGGAGAACCGCATGGCTATGGCGCGCATCGTGCCGGAATTATTCAGAGGCTTAAAAGTGCGCAGGCTTTCCCCCTTCTTCAATGCATTAAGAACGGCATTAAACACCATGGCGCCACACCAGAAAGGGCAGCCAAGGATTGTTATACTTACGCCCGGCCCAAGCAATGAAACTTTTTTTGAACATGCTTTTTTATCAACCCATCTGGGCTTTACGCTGGTGCAGGGCGACGACCTGATGGTGAAGGATAATTTTGTGTGGCTGAAAACATTGGGCGGGCTTGAACAGGTGGATGTGATCATAAGAAGGGTGGATGATATTTATTGCGACCCGCTTGAACTGAAGACAGATTCTCAGTTAGGTATCCCTGGTTTATTACAGGCTGTGCGCTGTGGCAACGTGCGCATTGCCAACCCACTTGGCAGCAGCGTGGTGGAGAACCCTGCATTAAACCCTTTCCTGCATGCCATATCGCGGTATTTTTTATCGGAAGACTTAAAACTTCCCACCATTGCTTCCTGGTGGTGCGGCCAGCCGCATGAGCTGCAGTATGTGCTGGATAACCTTTCTTCGCTCGTAATAAAAAAAATATACCGGGACCCGTTTGTAAGAACTTCTGTTGATGGCACCATGCTAAGCAACAAACAACTGCAGGAATTAAAAGAACAAATAACCGCACAGCCGCATTTATACGTGGGACAGGAAAAAATTGATATTGGTTCATCGCCGGCATGGGTAAAAGGACAGGTATTGCCCTGCACGGCTTTGTTCAGAAGCTTTGCCGTAAGCAATAATGAAACTTATACCGTAATGAAGGGCGGCCTCACCCGCACATCGCTTAATAAAGAAGATATGTTTATATCAAACCAAACAGGCAGCTTCAGCAAAGACACGTGGGTATTAACAGACCAGGAAAGCAACCCGCTGCGCATAAATACGGAATATGATTTTTTGTACGCACAAGGCGATAATTATAAATCAACAGTGCTTTCAAGCCGCACTGCCGAAAACCTATTCTGGGTAGGCCGGTATGCAGAGCGTGTGCTGGGCAATGCCCGCTTTATAAGAACCATCATGCAGTATGTGGAAGAAGCCAACAATGCTTTTATTGATGATGATTACAGGCTGAAGGCAAGTTTGTTATTATCACTCACAAGATATACGCATACTTATCCCGGTTTTGAAGATAATGAGGATGATAAGATAAATAACCCGTGGAAAGAACTGGAAAGTGTTTTATTTGATGCAAAGCGCATTGGCTCGCTTGCTTACAACATCAGTTGTTTTACAAAGGCCGTTTATGCAGTTACGGGTTATTGGTCAACTGATACCTGGCGTGTGCTGCATGAAATGGAAGATGCATGGCAGCAGGCTTCCGCTGTACAATACGCAGGCCATTATAAAATGCTTGATGTGGCTGATGACATTATTACATTGATGATGGCCTTTATAAGCTTAAACCGCGAAAGCATTTCCCGCAACCAGGGCTGGGAACTGCTGGATGCAGGCCGTAAAATTGAGCAAAGCCTTTCGCTTACTTCAATGATGCAATCGGCATTGCTGCAAAAACAGGATGATGCCATTGAATATATTTTGCAGGAAGTTGTTTTAAACAGCAATGAATGCATGATGAATTACCGTTTTAAATACCGTGCGTCCATAAAGCTGCCATTGATACTGGAATTAATGTTGCTTGATGCCGATAACCCGCGTTCATTAATTTATCAGGTGGAGCGGTTAAAAAATTATTTATCGCGGCTGCCCAAAATATACAACGGGCATTCGCTCATGCAGCATGAAAAACTTTCGTTTGAAGCGTATGCTGAAATTAAGCTGGCTGATAAGGATCATTTATCTGTACTGAATGACGAAACGCAACATTACCGGAACCTTGAAAATTTTTTAAAAAATATTAATGCACTTTTATATAAGGTGCATAATGCGGTTTCAATCATGTACTTTAAACATGCTCAAACACAAAAGCAGTTGTTTCATTAAGCATTTTTATGGAATACCAGGTAACACATACCACAAGATATATTTATCACCAGCCGGTAACGCTTTGCCATAATATGGCAAAACTGTTGTTGCGCAATATTAACGGCCAGCATTGCAAACATGCTTCCGTTGTAATTACGCCGGAGCCGGATGTGCTGCAGGAATACGATGATTATTTTGGCAACAGGGTTATATATTTCGCCATACAAAAAGAACATAAGGCGCTTACGGTAACCATTCAGTCAACCGTTGAAAAATATATTCAGCAAACGCCCACCTTTAATTTTTATAAACACATTGCATGGGAAGAAACAAAGCGGCTGATGGCAGAGGCCGGCGATGAAAATTTTGAAGCGAGGCAGTATGTGTATGAAACGCCTTATACAAAGATTACGAATGAAATAATACAATACGCGTGGCAGTCGTTCACGCCCGGGCGCTCCTTATTTGAAGCTGCTGCGCATATTATGCAGCGCATTTATACTGAATTTGAATATGATCCTGAATTTACAACCATTGCCACGCCGCTATCAAAGGTAATGCGTGAGCGGAAAGGTGTTTGCCAGGACTTTGCACATCTTGCCATTGCCTGCTTCCGCGCTATGGGTTTGCCCGCAAAATATGTGAGCGGTTATCTTGAAACCCTGCCGCCCGAGGGAAAAGAAAAGCTCATAGGTGTTGATGCCTCGCATGCATGGTTTTCTGTTTATATACCCAATGCCGGCTGGTTCGATTTTGATCCCACCAATAATATAATGCCTGCCCTGCAGCATATTACTATTGGCTGGGGCAGGGATTATGCCGATGTTACGCCACTGAAAGGCGTAATACAAAGCAGCGGTGCACATGAATTAAGCGTAGCTGTTGATGTAAAAAGAATGGCCTGAATACATAGCCGCGCATAATGCGGATGCGAGTTTTATGCCGGTTGAACAAAGCGCCCTCATTATAATTTTTTGCAAAACAGAATTTAATATTTGTCTTCATTCCTGACCGGAAAACCCGGGCTTTAGCCCGGGTTACGGAGGCTTCAGATTTTATCCTACGAAGGATCAAAGGCATAATGCCCTGATTTTAAAGCTTAATTTTTTTCGCGCCCTGGTAAGTTTTGTGGCAAAACATTGGTTTTTATTCAGCCTTAACACATACATTTATCACCATAAAACTTACTTATGTTAAAACCAATTCAAACCTTTATCACTAAACTTTTATGTTTAGTAACAGCCTTGCTTTTTGTATATGCTGCCCATGCACAGTTTAACCTTAATGATAAAGTGCCTGTTGACAGTAATGTTATTGTTGGCAAACTGCCTAATGGATTGACGTATTACATACGTCAGAACAGGAAGCCTGAGAACAAAGTGGAATTAAGGCTTGTGGTAAATGCCGGCTCTGTGCTGGAAGATTCATCACAGCAGGGCCTTGCCCATTTTATGGAGCATATGAACTTTAACGGCCTGAAGCATTTCCCTAAAAATGAGATCGTGAATTACCTGCAATCAATAGGCGTGAAATTTGGCGCCGACCTGAATGCTTACACAGGTTTTGATGAAACTGTTTACATACTGCCTATCCCTTCTGATAATGCGGCGAAACTTGACAGCGGGTTTACCATACTGGAAGACTGGGCCGGTAATGCTTTGCTTGATACCACAGAGATCAATAAAGAAAGAGGTGTGGTGCTGGAAGAAAGCCGCCTGGGCAAAGGCGCCGGCGAACGTATGCGCGCTAAATACTTCCCTGAATTATTCAACGGCTCCTTATATGCAAAGCGGTTGCCAATTGGCATTGATGATACGGTAAGAAATTTTAAGCCTGCAACACTGGAGCGTTTTTATAAAACATGGTATCGCCCCGATTTGCAGGCGGTGGTTGTGGTGGGCGATATAGACCCTGCCGTTGCCAAAGCAAAGATTGAAGAACATTTCAGCCATTTTACCAATCCTGCCAATGAGGTGCAAAGGCCTTCTGTTATTGACGTGCCTGTTCGCACAGAAAGCAAGGCTGTGGTATTAACGGATAAAGAACAAACCAATACCATTCTGCAGGTATTTAACTATGTTGAAAAAGACACGCCGGTTGTAACCTGGGCTGATTACCGGCAATCTGTTGTGGAAGGCTTGTTCAATTCCATTATAAGCCAGCGGTTGAGTGAATTAACGCAGCAGGCCAACCCGCCTTTCCTGTTTGCCGGAACGAGCTTCCAGGGCTTCATACGGGGTTACAGGGCTTTTACTTCGTTCATTTTCCTTGGCGACAAACCTGCACAACCGGCTATTGATTCGCTTATTAAAACAACAGAAAGCGTAAAACAATATGGTTTTCTTCAATCGGAGCTGGACAGGGCAAAAATGAGTTTGCTCAACCAAACACAATCGGCTTATAAGGATGCCGATAAAACCGAATCGTCCCGTTTTGTGAGTGGATATGTTGAGAATTTCCTGGAAGGAACGCCCATAACAGGCATTACCAACCGGTATAGGTTTCTGCAGCAGGTATTGCCCACTATTACCTTAGCCGAAGTAAATGATGTGGCTAAAAAAATGAACAGCAGCCAGGGCAAATTTGCTTTATTAATGGCGCCTGAAACAGCCAAAGACCTTCCAGGCGATACGGGCCTGCTGGCCATGCTCAGTGAAGCCTATAAACAGCCGGTTACGGCTTATACGGAAAATGCCATTGGCACTTCATTGCTTGATAAGAAACCAACAGCCGGAAAAATCATCAGCGAAAAAAAGAACGATGCACTGGGCACAACAGATATTGCTTTCAGCAACGGCATATCGGTAACCATAAAGCCAACCACGTTTAAAAATAATGAGATACAGTTTGACAGTTGGCGCTGGGGCGGTTACGAAAATTATCCCTTATCGCAAAAGTACAGTGCTGTTAATGCAGCTTCCATTGTGCAGTCCATGGGCGTAAGCAATATGTCGCCCACGGAGCTCAGGAAATTCATGGCGGGAAAAACAGCCGGCGTGCAGCCTTATATCAATAATTCTGAAGAAGGCATACAGGGCAACTGTAATGTGCAGGATCTGGAAACCATGCTGCAATTGCTTTATTTGTATGTTACAGCTCCAAGAAGGGATGATAACCTGTTCCAGGCTTTTATATCTGCTCAAAAAGGGTTTATTAAAAACCTGGCGGCTAATCCCAATTCTTATTTCAGCGATACCTTAACGAAAGTTTTGTACAACAATAATCCCTGGGCTGATGGCATTCCCAAACCTGCCAATTATGATGCTATCAATCCTGATACAGTTATGGCCATATACAAAAATATTTTCAGCAACATGTATGGCATACATTTTACGTTTGTTGGCAATATAAATGTTGACTCCATCAAACCATTGCTGGCTTTATACCTGGGCAGTTTGCCGGGCAAACAAAAAGAAAGCAAATACACCGATGTTGGTTTAAGGCCGGTTAAAGGCGTTAAAAATTTTACAGTGCAGAAAGGCAATGAGCCGCGCAGCCTTGTGCGGATAATCTTTACAGGTGAAACCAAGTTCAGTTATGAAGATGCATTGAAGCTGGATATGCTTGCCGAAGTGATGAACATTAAAATAATCGAGCAACTGCGTGAAGCCATGAGCGGCATTTATGGCGGCGGTATGGGCGGCTCCGTCATGGCAAGGCCATATAACCATTACAGCGTTAGCGTAAGTTTTCCCTGTGCGCCGGAAAATGTTGACACGTTAACAAAAGCATTATTTGCTATTATAAAAGATGTGCAGCAGAATGGCGTGGCCGCATCTTATCTTGAAAAAGTGAAGGCGAATATACGCGAACAATATGCTGTTGATATTAAAACGAATGATTACTGGCTTGATAATTTAAGCCGTGCATTTATTGATAAGCAAAACCCTGAATGGATATTAAAATACAATGAAGCAGCGCAGGCATTAACCGTGAAAGATATACAGGACGCTGCTGTTAAATATTTAAATATGAACAATTACATAAAAGCGGTATTAATGCCGGAGAAGCCTTAATTTTTTTGTTATATTATTTTTTGCAATGCCTCCTTGTTAATGTACAATGGGGTATTGTTTTTATGGCTTTATGGCTATCATTGATATTTCGATATTAACATGTGCGGGCAGGTCTGCAACCTGTATGGTTTCTCTTGCAGGATAAGGCTTTTCAAAATAGGAGCTGTATACTTCATTCATGACCGTAAAGTCATTCATGTTTTTTAAAAAGATGCTGCTTTTAACAACATCGCAGAAACCGGCACCGGCTTCCTTTAAAATAGCTTCCAGGTTTTTCATTACCTGGTTTGTTTCTGCCTGTATATTTTGCATTACAAGCTGCCCGGTTGTTATATCTCCTGCCAATTGGGCAGACACAAAAATCATATTGCCTTTTATAATTGCCTGGCTGAAAGGTCCCATCGGCACAGGCGCATTTGAAGTGTGGATTGCTGTTTTCATAATAATTGCTTTATTGAACTTTCCTAAGATTTGCTGTAAGATGGTTTTGAAAGATCGCTTCATGTGTTACCATGTTCAGTTCATATTGCAGTTGGTGTTCATCAACTGAAAATATTCTTTGAGCCTGTATTGTTTTTATGTCGTTTACAATGGCTGTAGTATTAAATATGAATTTATTGGCTGTTGATGCTGTTAATGTGAGCATTTCTATACGGCCGCCAACCTGTACGCTGTGTAATAAAATTGTATCGTTTTTTAAGATGATAAAACCAGTGTCCCAAAAAACAGTGCGGCCATTATTGCCTGTTTCATTTTTATACCATGTTTTCTGGTTGAAGAAGATGGCATCTTTATCATCATCAGCAAAAAATTCAAGATGTTCTGTATAGGCTGTATTGGTGATGGTTGGAAATTTCGCATAACCATCTCCTTCCCATTTGCCCTGAAGCAATTGTCTGAGTGCTGTAAATGTTTCTTTCATGTGGTAAAATAAAGTAGTTTTAAACAGGAACATTTCAGTATAAAATGAAATGTGGTTGTTTATGAAAGATGATTTTAAGCTGGTTGCCTCATTAATCGGCGATCCGGTGCGTGCAACCGTTTTATGGGAGTTGCTCGATGGAAAGGCATTTACAGCGACAGAATTGGCTATTGCGGCAGAAACATCTGCTTCCAATATAAGCATGCACTTATCTAAATTGATGAACGCAGGTTTGCTGGCAGCAGAGAACCAGGGGCGGCATCGTTATTATAAATATGCTACGCAGGAAATTGCGTATGCCGTAGAAGCATTGTCAACTTTGATTCCGCCTGCATCAAAAAAGATGAAGCCTGTTGCGGTGCTTACGCCCATACAGCAATGCAGAACCTGCTACGATCATCTTGCCGGCAAAACAGGTGTTGCCATAACAGATGCCATGCTGCAGCAAAGATTAATTGTGCTGAAGAATAATCAATTCAATCTTACAAAAAAAGGCAGGCAATGGTTTAACGAACTGCATATTGATGCAACTTCACTGCAGTTGCAACGCAGGAGTTTTTTAAGACCCTGCCTCGACTGGAGTGAACGGCGTTACCACATGGCCGGCTCTCTTGCTGCTGCGTTTTTAAATAAAATGCTGCAACAGGATTGGCTGCGCGCAACGAAAAATTCAAGGGTGGTTATTGTAACAGCAAAAGGGCAGCAGCAGTTGTATAACAGGTTGAAAGTAGTGATTAAATAAGCAGGTAATCTTTAATTGTATAACATGTTTTTTAATTGTCAGCGAAGTTATTTTCGCATATATACGTGGCTTTTTTTAATCAATAAACTGATTTACGTAATAAGGAAATTTTCATTGCAGCTATAAATTAAACTTATCCTGCCTGCTAATTTTGCGACGTGTAAACAACAAAAACAATAGCACAATGAAATATGCACTGGTTAGCTTTTTAAACTTTCACAAAAAATTCCAACGCATTTACTGTGTAGCCGTTCAATGCAAATCATTGTTGTATCCTGAATGAGGATGGCTGAAGCGCTCATTGCTGCAAGCTTTGAGCTACGGACAAAATATTCAATCCGTAGCACCTCAAGATGATTATTGAATATTGATTATTTTAGAAACCTGTCTAAAAATGATTTCTGAGATTTTGTATTTGTATTTTTCGCCCGCAGGTTTCGGGGATTTACGCAGATAGTTGTTCAAAAATATTTTTAATCTGCGTTTATCTGTGCCATCTGCGGGAACATATTATGTTGAATAACTATTTTAGACAGCTTCTTAGAAATAGCACTTTAAATAAATGCATTGATTAATGATTGATGAAAGCCGCCCGGGGCGATGCTGTACAGGAGAGTAACCTTTAAATTGCAGAGAGGTAAAAAGACTGGCTCAGTCTGCGAGACTGAGCCAGTCTTTAAATAAAATCACCAAAATTTATTTTGTTCTGTGCTGCTGAATATAATCAGCCATGGTGTTTACATCAACCAGCACCTTGCGGCCTTCCTTGGGGTCTTTAATAGTGATGCCGTATTCGCGGCTAAGCAATACAATGAGTTCGAGGGAATCAATCGAGTCGAGGCCGAGTCCGCCGCCAAACAATTCTTCATCGTCTTTAATGTCTTCGGGTTTAAGATCGGTGAGGTTTAAAAACTCTATGATTTGTTTTTTTAGCTGAAGTTTCAATTCTGAAGTTTCCATTTAAATAAGTCTTTTTCTTTTTAATTGCAGCAAGGCGATTAGTTGCAAAGCAACTGCAATAATAATAATAAATACAATATTCATGGCAATATTGCCAAGCCGGCCATTTTGTAAAAACAAACCGTAATAGGCCTGCAGGCACCAGTGCAATGGCGAAATGCTGCTTAAACTTTTAAAGCCCTGCGGCATGATGAAATCGGGCACCATTAAACCGCCGATCAGTGAAAGTATGATAACGGATACAGAACCGAATGCGCTTGCCTGCTCCTGTGTTCTGGCAAATACGCCCACACATAATGCATAGCTCACTGCACACCAGCCGCACACCAGCGTAACAATTATTAAACCGGCAACATCGCCGGGTAACTGTAAAGCCGGCAAGCCTATATGCGGAAATATTAAAATGCCGATGGCAAAAATTAATACAGCCTGTATAAATGTAACAACGAGGTAGGTAATTTGTTTTGACAAGAGTGAGATGTAATAGCTGGTGGGCAATGTTCTTAAACGTATAAAAGCGCCGCTAAGTTTTTCACGAACAATACCTGCTCCAAGAGACATTACCACAAAGAACATGGCAAAAATGGTCCATGAAGGAACGTTATGCTGCGTGGCGTTAAGATTAGTTGCCTGCTCATTGGCCGTTAAAGGAATTGCTTCAAGGCCGATATTGTTTTTAAGCAACTGGCTTTTTAATGAATCAGGCAGCGGTGCCTCGTTAATGGCAAGGTATATTTGTTTTAATACTTCCTGGCTTTGTATTATTTGCAAAGCGCTTAATACGGAGCCTTCTACAGATGCTTTAAGCGATTGCTGTAAGGCGGGATTATAGTAGAACTTTAAATGGTTATTGTGGTTTGAAATGATTGTTGTTGTATCACCACCTTCCAGCCCGAACGATTGCAAGGCTTTACCTGCCGTTTGTTTTGAGGTTGCGAATATTTGTTGCGAAAACCCATCATTAATGATGATGCTGCCTGCCATGTTTTTCTTTAAGATATCATGGCGCAGTTGTTCTTCATTTATATTCCTGTAAAAAGAAAGATTGAATAAACCGGTTGAGTCAAGCGCATCAATAAATTCACGGCTTAGGCTGCCGGTATCTTTATTACAAACACTGATTGAAAGGGTGCTTTTATGCGTTACATCAAAATTGCTGTTTTGAATACCGGTTACAACAAGCACTAATAAAACCGGCATGGCAAACATGAGCAGCAAACCCGTTTTATCGCGAAACAAAATGCGCACATCTTTTTGTATGGTGGCCAGCAATTTCATTCGTGCATATCTGTTTTTTTAATGGTCTCATGTAACCTCGCCATGTACATTCTGCTTGTGAATAAAAAAAATATCATGCTCGGTTTCATTCGTGCATATTTGTTTTTCAGTTGTCTCATGGAACCTCGCCATGTACATTCCCCTGTGTGAGAAAAATTATCATGCTCGGTTTCATTCGTAAGCCTTGCCGGTTAAGTGAACAAATAAATCTTCCAGGTCTTGTTTTCCATGTTCCTGCAATAAATTATCAAGCGTATCAAAAGCAATTATTTTACCATTGCTGATGAGCGCTATTTTATTGCATAATTCTTCCGCTTCGCTTAACTGGTGGGAAGTATAAATAAGCGTAGTGCCGCTTTCATTCAACCTTTTTAAATAACTGATTATTTCCTGGCGTGTTTCAATATCAACACCAACAGTTGGCTCATCCAGAAATAATAAACGGGGGTTATGTATTACGCCGATGGCGAGATTCACCTTGCGTTTCATGCCACCTGAAAACTTTTTTACGGCTTTGTTTTTTACGGCATCCAGCTCCAGTATTTTAAATAATTCATTACTGCGTTGTTTGATTTCCTGTTTGCCGAGGCCACTCCAGGCACCAAAAAATTCAAGGTTTTCTTTTGGCGTAAGTTCTTCATAAAACGAAAAATCCTGCGGTACAAAACCAAATAACTTCTTTACGTTCTTATTACTTTTTTGAATGGGATTGCCAAGCAACTGTATGCTGCCTTCATGATAGGGGAGGAGGCCTGTCATCAAATTCATTAAGCTGGTTTTACCTGCGCCATTGGGGCCAAATAAGCCAAAGCGGTCACCTGCTTCCACCGTTAAATTCAAACCGGTAAACAGGCTTTGCTGATCGCTGTATTTAAAACAGAGATTGCTTATTTGTATAGCCGGCGGTATCATTTCAATTGCTTGTTTACAGCGGCCAGTTTGGTAAAAGCCATTTTTTCAATTACAGATATTTCGGCAAGGTAATCGCCCATTATATTATAATCCTGTTGCGAGCCAAGCCTGCCTTTATAAATACCGGAAGCCTGTACGGCCGCTGTACGCCAGAGGTCGCCCGCTTTGGTAAATTCTTCAGATAATTTCATTAAGGCATCATTACCAAAATAAGCATACGCTTCCTGTAAAAAAGCACCATACATGTAGCGAAAACCACCACCACCGGTGCCGATTTCTTCCTGCATGCGCACCACCTGTGCCAGGTATAAACCGGCTTTTTCGGGCCCGAGTTTATCACGCCATTTTTTTATTCTTTTACCAAGAAAAGCAATCCCTTTTACACCGGCAATGGAGCCGGGAATTTGTAACATGTGAAATACATTTAGCTTTATACCTTTAATAATAGCACGTTTAATTCTTTCTTCTGTTACAGGTTCGGTTGCCAGGGTATAATAGATTTGCCCCCGCGGCGCCAAAGCGCCCTTTGCAAACCGCACCCGTTCCAGTTCATACTCCGTCATCGTAGTCGGGTATTCCATAATGGGATCGCTTACCAAATATTTTCCATCTTCTTTTCCAAACACAACAATATTATGCGCATTAAAATGAAAACGGTATTCTTTAGGAAAGTAAGGCAAATAATAAACGCCTACCTGGCAACCAATGGCCATGCCTTCGCTTAATTTCCGGTCTAAATCTTCCTTTGCTTTTTCTTTTGAAGAAAATTTTTTCCTGATGATCTTAATACCTAATGAATGGCAGGTTCTTTTGAATATAATCCCGGGAACAGAGCGGAATGCCAATGCCGGGCCACCACTTATTTTTAAAAAAGGAATATAGATAAAGAACAACCCTGCTCCCATACCAAATACCAGCGGTTCTGTGATTTGCGTAACACCTGTATTTTGCAGAAGATTTCTTGTGACACCGCTTTCGCAATGCGCAGATTGTGCGTGATGAAAATTACTGGTCATGCGCCTCCATTGATTTTAATTCGTCCACACTTACATTAAACACTTCGGCGTATTTATTCAATTTTTTGGTTGATAATTTATTAAATACAATAGGTTTTAAATGACGCTTTATCTGCCATTTAAAAAAGCCTGTATAACTTGAAAGAATAGTAAGGTCCATTATATTTTTTTCCATGAAAAACAGGATGGGGCTTGCTTCGTTGTTTAACACTTTTGCTTTTGCCGCTTCCACTTTATGCTGAATGTTTTCCCAGGTTACATCAAGCGCATTGGTTTTTACTTCCCAGCCATTGCTTAATGCCGTAGTGTATTTACCATGCTCATCGGTGGCATAGCAAACTTCCTTGGTGAGTTTGCCAAGTGCGCCCAAATCCTGCGGAACTTCATCTTTTTTCATATTTGTTCAGCTTTATGCGGCAAAATAAATTCTCATTTTAGCAGTTCATTCTTATCAATATCCGCTTGTTTTAAGATTGCATGTAATGTTCCTGCGGGCAGGTCTTTATTATGCATTGGAACAACAACCCTTAATTTTTTCTCCTTATGAAAATAAACTTGATGCGAACCTTTTGCACGATCAAAAACAAATCCCTTTTGCTCTAATAATTTAATAAGTTCTTTAGGTGTTAATGAGGGTGTTTTGCTCATACTAATTGGGGAACATCAGGTGTAACATGAAGAGAATACTCCAGCGTATTGTTTTCTGTTGGAATTTTTTCACCATGCTGAACAAGGCTTTCGATATATAATTCAACTGCTTCTTTCGCCATTTCAATTGCATGATCCACATCATCGCCATACGTTACGCAACCCGGAAGGGCCGGAACAGTTACTGTATAACCGCCTTCTGGTTCCTTTTGTAATCTTATCTTATATGTAAACTCAGCCATGCAATAAAATTAAACAACTTTAATTAATTAAACTTTCCTGTTAACATACCGTAAGCAACGCATACATATACGAAAACCTTGAGCTTTCCGGCACCAGCAGCAGCAATTTTTCGCCCTTCTTTAATTTGCCGCTTTTAAACAATTCATGCACCATAAAATAAGCTGATGCAGCGCCCACATTGCCCAGGCTGGTTAAATTTACAAACCATCGTTCATAAGGTATGTAGCTGCCAAATACTGACATGATATCGTAAATCTTCGGCCTGAAAAATTCGCTCGACATGTGCGGTAAAAAATAATCTATATCCTCAATTGTTAAACCTTCGCGGTCAAATATCTTTTTCAGTTTCCTGCCGCCCAGTGGAACAATATTATCGCTCAGCAAAGCAATATCCTGTTTAATGCTCAGGATAGATTTAGTCATGATCTCTTCCGGTGAAAATTCAAGATAACTTTGTACAGTTCCATCCGCATCTTTTTCGCAGGCCATGTACATACAGGTTTCCATTTCGTTGGCATAGGAAACGCCTTCAATCCAGTCAATGCGCAGGCTTAAACCTCCATCATTAGGCTTATTGGTTAATAAAAAAGCAGATGCTCCATCACTCAGCATCCATCTTAAAAATTCTTTATCAAAACTGATGTACGGATTTTTATTAAGCTCTTCCAGCTTATGCGCTTCTTCATCAAAATTATTGGCTCTTAATGAAGCGGAAAACCGCTCAGAGCCTGCAGCCACAGCATTGGCTACTTCGCCTGCTTTAACGGCAAGGTAAGCATATTTAAAAGCATGCATGCCGGCGCAGCAAACACCAGACGGTGAAACCACTTCAATGGCTTCTGCTTCGGGCAGCCAGCCATGCACCATTACGCCATGCGAAGGCATCATCTGATCGGGTGAAGAAGTGCCGCAGGAAAGCAAATCAATTTCTTTTAATTTTCCGGGATCATCTTTAAATAAATCACGCACTGCTTCTGCAGTCATTTGCGCATTGGTATGCGTGGTTTTGCCGCCTTTTTCCAATGCGTAATACCTTGTTTTTATACCGTTATTTCTAAGTACGATTTTTTTTGATTTGGAAGGCTTGCCATTAATGTACCCGAGATACAATTCCATATCATCATTGGCTACAGGTTCGTTAGGCAGAAATAAAGAGGTGTTTGTAATATAAACTTCGTTCAGCAACATGGTCAATTCAGTTTTAAAAGCATTTCCTTCTTCCTGCGGATATGTTTGGATAAGAATGGTTTAAACAGGAGCGTATTAATTACCCAAACAACCGGCGCAGCTATAAACAACGCAATTAAAAGATAATATTTGAATGCAGCAAGCCAGAAGCTTTTATTCTCTTTTTTACTGATATGGTTTGCCCATAGCTTAAACATGATGCCGGCCTTACTTTCAATGAACATTAAATGATATTTCGGGTCAACCGCTTTTACATTAATAAATTCCTGCAGCAGCCCGTTCCATTCATTTTTTTCAAGATAAGGCAATGCCAGTTTTCCGAAGTTTTCCGTATGGGCAATGTCTTTATCAGATACGCCCGGTAAAGGAAAGAAGCCAAGGTAACGGGTCTTCCTGCCGCCAACCAGCCAGTGAAATATAGTGAAGATGCTAACGAGGTTCAGGTGCCTGTCAAACAACGCTATGGTGCCAACATGCCTGGCTTTTGCATTGATGAGCATCAGCTTTATTTTTTCAAAAGCATTCGTCCACATGTTTCTTACACCGGTAATGGTTATAACAGGTGTGTTGGCAATCACTTTCAAAAAACTTTCATCGTGCATTAAAGAATTAAAAGGAATGCTGGCTGATAAAAACCAGGGCTGGTAACCTAAAACGATCAAATCATATTTGTCGTATTGTAAGCTGAAAGGCTGCAGCGGTGCAGGTTTGGCCAATACACAATCGGGCATTACGCTGAAAAAACTTTTTGTCGCCCAGGGAAAAGGAAATTCATGCTGCATGTGAATTTGTACTTCATCAATGTCATGGCCCGCCTCAATTAATGGCTTGCAAAAATTGGCGATGATCTCTTTTAACTGGCCGGTTTGCGAATAATAAATCGCCAGGATCTTTTTACCCATTATTGTAGATTGGTTGTTTTTAGTGTTTTTGATTCTTTACTGTAGTCAATAATAATATTTTGTAACCCGGGCGATAAATTTCTAAAATTTTTTTCAATAAAGGCAGCGTCTGCTGCCAGTTCATCCCTGTATTTTACAATTTTAGGCGCATGTTCCTGTATTATCAGCCGCATAAAACGGTATTCGGTATTTGAGTTGTCGTTTTGTATAGCCGTTTCCAGTTTAATGCGCCCGTCTTTAAAAAGATCAAGTTTATTTTTGGAGCCCTTTACAAGCCCGGCTTTTTTCATTAAAAGCGTTCCTTCAAAAGCATCTTTATCTTTCAGGCCGGAGGCTTGCACAGCGGCAATTTGCTCATCAATAGCTTTAAGCGATTCAGATTTTACGGCGTTGTAAAACGCCTGCCTGTTTAAGTCTTTTGTATTGATGGCTTCTTTTTGAAAAAAGCCCGTAATAAACAACAATACGTATATAAACGTTTTCATAACTGCCTATTTAATTCAGATACTGTCAAAACCGGGCAAATTTACTTTAAGCGTCTTGCTTTAAATGATTGTTTATTGAATGAATGTTAAACCGGGTGGGATGTGAATGGCGGTAATTACGTTGAATATCCTTCGCCTTTGTATTGCCAAATATGGCCGGTGCATTGGCTGCAATAGTTTCTTTATCGTACTTCTCTGAAAGTAGTTGTAAGGCTTGTTTCCCCAAATCAAAAGCAATCCAGGGATTAGGTATTATATCGCTTAATTGCCTTGCAAAAAATGCCTCGTCAATTTCCAATGTGCCTTTGGTTTCATAATTGCTCGCAAAGGCGCAAAGACGCCATGTTTTATAAATTATTAACCACTCGTTTAATACCGTTTTTTATAAGTTCAACATTAAAATTAATCATAAGTCCAAGTTTTATATTCGTAAGGCGCAAATAAGTAAGCAATATTTTATAGTGAACAGGTGCAACCGTTTCAACCGATTTTAGTTCAATCATTAGCTTGTCTTCAACAATAACATCCGAACGAAATCCTAAATCCATTTTAACTTCTTCATACATAAACGATATGCCCTGTTGCCTCTTAAAATGCAACCCTGCTTTTGCTAGTTCATAACAAAGTGCTTCTTCATACACCGATTCCAGCAAACCCGGACCTAAAATCCTGTGTATTTTCAGGCAAAGGCCAACAACAATTTTCGCAAGTTCATTTTCTGTCATTTTCTGAAGTTTTTAATTTTCATCATTGCGTCATTGCGCCTTTGCGTGCCATTCATTTCTGTATTCTGTAAATTTCATACGGCAATTGGCAAAAATCAATTCTGTGTTCCAGTAATGTATAATCGTCAACATATTTTGCCGGGGCAAAAGCCAACCGTTGCTTGCCTGTATATTTCGGGAAATTACGTACACCGTCCAATGTTAGCGCATGTTGCTTTAACCAGTCAATGTTTGGCTCATAGAGTTCCTTTGTTTTTAGTTATGTATTTAACCTTTTCTTCCGCTACCTGCAAGGCCTTTAATGCTACTTCCTCATCCTCTACTTCATACACTACTTTGTCAGATAACCATGCTACCAATAAATCACTTTCCTTTACCTTAAAATATTCAGCAAGTTTCACCACCTGTTCACGGCTTGCATTACGTTGCCCTCTTTCAATTTTGCTCAGTATGGCCTGGTCAATGTCAAGATACGCTGCAACTGTCCGCAAAGGCAGTTCTTTGTTTTCTCTCAGCTTTCTTATTGTTGCACCTAAACTATCCATTTTTGAATGATTTTATCTTGACAGAAAATGTCAAATGTATAAATGCTGTTTTGTTTAGCAAAATGCAGGTTGTGGAAGTTTTCAACAAATGTTGACAGTTATTTGCCTGCGGGTGTTTTTGGGGTTTAACTTTCAGCAGGAATAACTTTCCACCAATGCCCGTATTTCCCGCATTCCCCATAAATTAATTTTTTTTTCGGTTATTTGCGCCCCAATCAATCATCTGTTTTGCAGGATAACAAACAATTTCAGGGCCTTTGGGCAGTGATCTTAGGCGGCTCCAGCGGGTTTGGCCTGGCGGCAGTTGAAAAACTGGCTGCGCACGGTATGAACTTAGCTGTGCTTTACCGTGAAACGGCTGTCATAGAAAAAACGGTTAGACAGGGTTTTGAAAAGATTGCTGCAACCCATAATGTAACCATCCTTCCTTTTAATATTAATGTATTGGAAGAAAGCGGCCGGCAAAAATTTGTGGATGCCTGCGCCGGAAAAATAAATGCACATACTGTGAAATTATTGCTGCATTCTGTTGCCCGCGGTAATTTAAAACCTGTTGTGGCGGCAGATGAAAAAGAAGCCATCACCACCGATGATATTGCTTACACAAGCTATGCAATGGGCAACAGCCTGCTCGATTGGGCGCGCCTGCTTTTTGATATCAACCTGTTTTGTGAAGAGGCCCGCATTATTGGTTTAACCAGCGCCGGCGCTCATAAATATTGGGAAAGCTATGCTGCTGTTTCCATAGCCAAGGCATCGCTGCAAAGCCTTGCAACTTATATGGCGGTTGAATTTGGCAAACTGAACATTAAAACCAACCTTATTGAAGCCGGTATAGCCGAAACACCTTCTTTAAAGAAGATTGCAGGCAATGACAAACTGGTGCAACACGCACAGCAATCAAATCCTTTAGGCAGAATGACCACACCAAAAGATGTGGCGGATGTAATTTATCTTTTATGCATGCCCGAAGCATCATGGATAAACGGCGCTGTAATTCATGTGGACGGAGGGGAGCACTGCCTGTAAAACAGAAAATATGTACGAAGAAGTTTTAGACCAGCTTCCATATAAATCATCCTTCCGTTTTGTTGATACCATCCTTTCACTGGATGAAAACGGCGTTGTTGGCGAATACACTTTGCAGCCGGATGCTTTCTTTTATGAAGATCATTTTCCCGGCAACCCGGTTACACCCGGCGTAATTCTTACAGAAATAATGGCGCAGATAGGCGTGGTGGTGTTAGGCGTTTATTTACTGATGAAAGAACCTTCATCCACCGGCGAAAACATAATCCCTTTGCTTACATCGAGCCAGGTTGATTTCTATAAAATGGTGCTGCCCGGCGAAAAGCTAAAGGTTGTATCTAAAAAACAATATTTTCGTTTTAATAAGTTAAAATGCACGATAGAAATGGTGAATGAAAAAAATGAAACGGTTGCAGGAGGAATATTTTCAGGAATGATGGTTAATAATAACCCGCTATGAGTAAACGCGTTGTAGTTACAGGAATGGGGGTTGTAGCGCCAAACGGCGTTGGCGTTCCGGCTTTTTTGCATGCGATTCAAAATGGTGTTTCAGGATTGAAATTCATGCCGCATTTCCGGGAACTGAATTTTAACTGCCAGGTTTGCGGTGTTCCTGATTTTCAGTTTGACGAGCTTAAAAATTACCTTTCAGAAGTAGCCTTTCACGGTTTAAAGGGCAGCACCATCGGTTATGCCATTAAGGCTGCCGCCGATGCCTGGGTGGACGCAGGCAATTCCATTAATACCGGTGAAATACACTGGGAGACCGGGTGCGTGTTTGGCAACAGCCTTGCCGATATGGAAATAATGAAACGGGTAATTACGCATGTTGATATAAAACAATCCCGCAAACTCGGCTCAAAAGTGGTAGAGCAGTTAATGAACAGCGGCGCCACCGCCAACATAACCGGCCTGCTCGGCATTGGCAACAGGATCATTACCAATTCGGCCGCCTGCGCTACCGGATCGCAGGCTATTTTAATGGGTTATGAATATATTAAAAACGGAACGGCCAAACGCATGCTGGTGGGCAGCAATGAATATATAGACAGTTATGTTTTTGCAGCTTTTGATGCCATGCGTATTCTCGGAAGAAAATTCAATGATGAGCCGGAAAGGGCATCCAGGCCCATGAGCGCAACAGCCTGTGGTTTTGTGCCTGGTTCCGGCGCTGCGGCATTGGTGCTGGAAGACCTGGATTTTGCGCTGGCACGCAATGCCACTATTTATGCCGAAGTGCTGGGCGGCGCTACCAATTCGGGCGGACAGAAAAAAGGCGGTTCGATGACAGCGCCCAACAGTGAAGGTATTGTTCGCTGCATAACTGATGCTTTGATAAATGCTGCGGTTGACCCTGCCGGTATTAATATGATCAGCGGGCATTTAACGGCAACCATGGCCGATAAAATGGAAATTGAAAACTGGAGCAAAGTGCTGAACAGGAGAGGAGACAACTTCCCGCTTATCAACTCACTTAAATCCATGATAGGGCATTGTTTAAGCGCTGCCGGTTCCATAGAAAGTGTGGCTGTAATATTGCAGCTCATGCATGGTTTTGTGCATCCCAACATTAACCTCGAAGATCCAAATCCTGAAATAACGGATATAGTAAGTGCAAACGTTTTACCAACAAAAAAAATAAATAAAGAAATTAATATTGCAGCTAAAGCTAACTTTGGGTTTGGCGATGTAAATGCCTGTTTAATTTTTTCAAAATTTAAAAAATAATGACGCGAGAAGATATTTTAGAGGAATTAAAAAAAGTTTTGGCATATTATACCCCGGATAAAGAAATGCTTAACTCTATTACCCCGGAAACCGATTTTGTAAATGATCTTAAAATAAATTCAGCTAACCTGGTTGATATTATTATTGAAGCAGAGGAAAAATATGATATTGAAATAGATATGGATGCCGCCGAAAGGATTCGTGATGTTGGCAGTTGTGTAGATGTTATACAGGAAAAAATAAATGAGAAAAAATAGTATTGGTAACGATATCATTGCTTTAACCAATACAGACATTCAAAGGGCCTGCAACCCGTGTTTTTATTCCAAATTTCTTACCAGCGAAGAACTGGCGCTTTTTGATAAGAATGGCTTTGCCATTCCATTTGTGCAGTTCGTATGGCTTTGCTGGAGCATAAAAGAATCTGTATATAAATTTCAGAAAAGATTGCAGCCTGAACTATTGCGGGGCGGCTGGAAAATACAACTGCAGGAAATAAATCCTTCTGCTACTCCGTCTTCTTTTTTCCAAAAGGATACTTTGCCGGAAAGTAATTTTATACCGGCCGGATTTTGCTATTCAAGCGTGGCCATTGTTAATGCAGAAAAATATTATTCCTGGTCAGTTATCACAACGGCGTTTATCCATACCATCACAGCCGGTAAGGGAGATTATGAAAATGTTCATTGGGGCGTAAAAAAAATTGATGGAGTGAATCGCAAAAAACAGTCGGCTGAAGTGCGGAAGTCTTTATTGCAAAAGCTCAGTTCACTGTATGGCAGCCATAACTATGAAGTTTTAAAAACATCCACAGGTATTCCTTATGTCAATCAATTCCCTCAAATACCGGTTTCGTTTACACATGATGATGCTTTTGTAGCGTATGCATTATTGTTGCCCAATAATAAAACAATGCGCACAGGTATTGATACTGTTTAATCGCATGAGCTGTTTTATGCGATTATTATAACAGGGAAACAAGCGATTTACTTACAAGATTTATTGCCACAAGTTATCCTGGCTTCCGATCCGTTATAATCAATTTGGCACGTGCAAAATAAAGGGTATGAGGTAAACGCGGTCAGACGCTTAAAAGCGTCAGGCCGGCACAGTGGAGCAATAATAAATTTACTGATGAACAGCCGCAACCAAAGCGGAAATGTGAAAGCAAGAATTGTTTCCATCAGCAGCGATGGCGGCGCAACCTGGGACACAACATATTTTGATGAAACCCTTATTGACCCGGTAAATCAGGGAAGCATTTTAAATATCGGTACCAAAAAAGCCCTGAAGAAAACAATAATGATTTTACAGCTTATTCCGATTTGGTAAAGCTAAACAAACATACAATTGGTGTATTGTACGAAAGGAATAGTTATAAGCAAATGTAAGCATGGGCACTCTTTATTTTAATGCTCTTAATAATGGTATTAGTGCTTGAATGCCTTCCGTTGCAGGTTTTTCAATCGCTACAAGATTATACAAAGAAGAATAGGGAATATGCTTGTCAATAATAAATTTCGGTACGGCTCGCGGTGCATAGCTGATTAAACCGGCAGCGGGATATACCACCAGCGATGTGCCTATCACAACAAAAATATCAGCCGTATAAGCAATTTCAGCAGCGCGTTCTATCATGGGCACTGGCTCTTCAAACCAAACAATATGCGGGCGTAATTGTGCGCCGTCTTTTGCTACATCGCCCAATAAAATATCTTTTCTTATTTCATAGATTAATGCTTCGTCAAGCTCGCTGCGCATCTTAAATATTTCACCGTGCAAATGCAAAACATTCGTGCTGCCTGCCCGCTCATGCAGATCATCAATATTTTGGGTGATGATATGTACATCAAAATCTTTTTCCAGTTCAGCCAAACCAAAGTGCGCCGCATTAGGCTCAGCCTTTAACACATCGCGGCGGCGCAGGTTATAAAAATCAAGCACTAATTGTTTATTCTTTTTCCAGGCACGCGGCGTAGCTACATCTTCAATATTATAGCCATTCCATAAACCATTGCTGTCGCGAAAAGTTTTTAAACCGCTTTCAGCGCTGATGCCGGCGCCGGTAAGCACCACCAAATTCTTCTTCATATTCATCAATAAAAATCAAATGCCTTTATTTAAGATTTAAACATTCAATATTCAATACGCAATAATTCCCGCCTGCCAAACGGGCGGGAATGTTCAATTGTAATGACGGCAAAAATGAGTATTGAATATTGAGCATTCCTGCCCGACTGATTCGGTCAGGCGGGGATTATTGATTATTTTTTTTCATTGTTGTCCGGATAACTTGGGCTAAAGCCCATTGTGCAAGGGTTTCAGATATATAACCCCAGACTTAAGTCTGGGGTTAGTAAAAGCAGGCCCATAAAGGGCTTTAGCCCAAGAGAAAATATTTTAGCCGGACAACAATGATGTTTTTATTAAACGACATTAAGTCAAAATTAAATAATCGTTTCGCTTAAAGGCGCATAGATATTTATTCCTTTGTTTGCCGGATGTATTGAAGAAGATTCATTAGTTAATAAACTCTTTTATTACTTTTAGCGCAATTATTGTTGTAACGATGAAACCGAGCATGATAATTTTTCTCACACAACCTGTCCCGAACCTGCTTCGGGAGGGGAATGCCTGCCTGCAGGCGAGGCAGGTACATAGCGAGGTTCCCTGCCCGACTGGCCGGTCAGGCGGGCATGAGACAACTGAAAAATCAAACTTGTACGAATGAAAAAATATTTCCTGCCTCTGTTCCTGGTTTGCTTCGCAACACAGTTCTCTTTCTCCCAGGACAAAAAAATATTCAATGAAACGACCGAACAAAAAACTGAACGCCTGAAATGGTGGACAGATGCACGTTTCGGCATGTTCATTCATTGGGGATTATATGCTTTGCCTGCCCGCCACGAGTGGGTAAAAAGCCATGAAAAGATTTCGGATTCAGCTTACCGGAAATATTTTGACAATTTTAATCCCGATGAATTTGACCCAAAGAAATGGGCGAAGGAAGCAAAAGCCGCAGGCATGAAGTATGCGGTGCTCACCACAAAACATCACGAAGGGTTCTGCCTGTTCGATTCAAAATATACTGATTATAAAGCAACCAATACCAAGGCGCACCGCGACCTTGTAAAAGAGTTTGTGGATGCTTTTCGTGCTGAGGGTATCAGAATTGGATTTTATTATTCTTTACTGGATTGGCATTATCCCGATTATACAGTGGATGATGTGCATCCGCAACGCCCGGCGGATAGTTTAAAAGGACAACAAAAAGATGATGCTTATACTAAATTGAATAAGGGCCGCGACATGAATAAATACAGGCAGTACCTTAAAGACCAGATAACGGAACTGCTGACCAATTACGGTAAAATAGATATTCTCTGGCTCGACTGGACATGGGGCCGCGATGATAAATATGGCAAGCATTCCGATGATTGGGATGCCATGAATTTAATAAAGCTGGTGAGGAAATTACAGCCCGGCATTATTGTGAACAACCGCCTCGGGCTTGAGGATGACGGTTATGCCGATGGCGGCGATTTTGTAACGCCTGAACAGGTAAAGCCAAAGGAATTGCTGAAATACAAAGGAAAATATTGGGAAACCTGCCAAACGTTCTCCGGCTCCTGGGGATATTACCGCGATGAAAATACCTGGAAGGATCAGAAACAATTGCTCGATTTATTGATTACATCCACAGCCAATGGCGGCAACCTTATTTTGAATGTGGGCCCAACGGCGAGGGGAGAATTTGATTATCGTGCCACAAGGGCTTTGGACAGCCTGGCTTACTGGATGCATGAAAATAACCAGGCCATTTATAACTGTACTTATCCGCCGGATCAATATAACCTGGCTGATTCTACTGAAAGGTTAACATACAATCCCGCAACAAAAAAATTGTACCTGCATTTTTTTAATTATCCTGCAAACGGAAAATATGTGCTTCCCGGTTATAACGGTAAAATCACCTATGCGCAGTTTTTGAACGACGATTCTGAAGTGCCGTTTACAGTAGCAGCTAATGGTACGGATTTAATATTGAAGCTTCCTGAAACAAAGCCACCTTATGAAGTGCCTGTGGTGGAACTGATATTAAAATAAACGTACGTTCAGGATAACCCAAGCCTTCAGGCTTGGGACTAAAGAAATGTTCTATAAAAAGGCTTTAGCCTAAGTATCGGCAGATGCACTTGGGCTAAAGCTGATTAAAAATCGTTGTCCCGAACTCCTATGTAAAATAAAGCTTTGCTTTTTCTCATTTATTTTTGACAGGATGGAAACGCAAGGCAAAGGCAACTATATTCTTGCAAAGAGCCATAGGCTCGATTCAATTTTGTAAAGCCGTGCTTTAGCGCGGCTATAGATGGGTTTCTATAGAAATGAGTGCCGTCGGCACGTGCATAATGTAACGGGCCTGCGGCCCTCAACGCATTTTGGTGGTTTCTCAAACGGGTTGAAACCCGTTTTTACCATATTTTCTCGAGGCTATGCCTCTTTTTTATGACTTAAAGCATACGAATGAAAACAGACATACTCGCTTTTGGCGTGCATCCTGATGATGTGGAACTGGGCTGTTCCGGTACTTTAATCAGCGCTGTGGCGCAGGGAAAAAAAGTAGCGGTGGTTGATCTTACCCGCGGTGAACTGGGTACCCGCGGCACGGCTGAAACACGCGATATTGAAGCTGCGAATGCTGCTAAAGCAATGGGCGTTCATGCAAGGGAAAATCTTGCAATGGCCGATGGATTTTTTCAGAAGGATGAAGCGCATATAAGAAAGGTAATAACCGCCATAAGAAAGTACAGGCCTGAAATTGTTTTGTGCAATGCGCCGGAAGACAGGCACCCGGATCATGGCAGAAGTTCGGAACTGGTTGCCGATGCGGCTTTTCTTTCCGGCCTGCGGAAAATTAAAACGGAATATGAAGGCAAAGAACAGGCGCACTGGCGGCCATCCTATATTTTTCATTACATACAGGACCGTTATTTAAAGCCTGATTTTCTGTTTGATATTTCTGATGCCTACGAGCAAAAAATAAAAGCGGTGTTGTGCTATACAACGCAGTTCAATACAACTGATGCCAGCGAGCCGGAGACCTATATTTCCAACCCTGATTTTTTAGATGTTATAAGAGCAAGGGCGCTTATGTTTGGCAAACGCATAGGCGTAAAATATGCCGAAGGATATTTAACCACAAAGATGATAGGCATTAAAAGCTTTGATGCATTTATACAGCAGGTAACATGATGTAGTTATGAAAGGTTTAAATAGCTTGAAATAATGCATAACTTTTTTTGCGCAAACGTTTGAAATGCATATCTACATCATTGTGCTTTAAATTTGGTAATTCACAACGATGCCTGCAAAGCTTTATTGATACATCTTTATTTTCAAAACCAATGCAGAAGAAAAATTTGTTTAAAGCCGTTTATCTCATTATTGTAACCCTTATTTCCTTTTCGGCATCGGCACAGCAGAAGCATATATTCAGCCTTGGAAAAGAAGCATTCCTGCTCGATGGAAAACCATATCAGATAATAAGCGGCGAAATGCACCCGGCGCGTATTCCGCATGCATACTGGCGGCAGCGCATACAGATGGCAAAGGCTATGGGCTGCAATACCATTGCGGCTTATATTTTCTGGAACTACCACGAAACTTCGCCCGGCGTTTTCGATTTCAAAACAGGTAATCATAACATAGCTGAATTTATAAAGATATGCCAGGAAGAAGGTATGTGGGTATTGCTGCGCCCCGGCCCGTATGTATGCGCCGAGTGGGATTTCGGCGGCCTGCCAACATCTCTTTTAAAAATACCTGATATAAAAGTCCGCTGCCTTGACCCGCGCTATATGAATGCTGTAACGAAATATGTGCAGCAGCTTGCAAAAGAAGTGGCACCATTGCAGTGCTCCGGCGGCGGCCCCATTTTAATGGTGCAGGTGGAAAATGAATATGGCAGCTATGGCAACGATGAAGCCTATCTTGAAACATTAAGAAAGCTATGGCTGGATAATGGCATCAATGTTCCTTTTTATACCGCCGATGGCCCAACGCCTTATATGCTTGAAGCCGGCAATGTTTCAGGCGCAGCCATTGGCCTGGATAGCGGCGGCAGCGATGCTGATTTTGATGAAGCCAAAAAACATAATCCCGATGTGCCGGCATTCAGCAGTGAAACCTATCCCGGCTGGCTTACACACTGGGGCGAGAAATGGGCAAAGGTGGATACGGCTTCTATTGTAAAAGAAGTAAAATGGCTGCTCGATAATAAAAAATCATTCAACCTCTATGTAATTCATGGCGGCACCAATTTTGGCTTTACGGCAGGCGCCAACGCATTCAGCCCAACGGCTTATCAGCCTGATATTACAAGTTATGATTATGATGCGCCGATAAATGAACAAGGCCGGGCAACGCCTAAATATTATGCATTGCGTAATCTCATCAGCCAGTATGTAAGCTATAAAATTCCTCCTGTTCCTGCTGCAATCCCCACTATTGAAATACCGGCTATAAAGATGGAAAAATTTGCCAGTATCTGGAATATGCTGCCATCGCCCATACAATCGCCGCAGCCAAAACCGTTTGAAGATTTTGATCAGAACCAGGGCTGCATGTTGTACAGAACAACTTTAACCGGCCATAAAAGCGGCACGCTTACCATTACCGAGCCACATGATTATGCACTGATATTTTTAGATGGAAAATTTATTGATACCATTTTTCGCGAAGGCGGCAAATGGAGCGTAAAACTTCCGAAAACGGATAGTAAAAACCCGGTGCTGGATATATTGATGGAAGGCATGGGCCACATCAATTTCGCACAGTACATGATAGACCGCAAAGGTATTACCGACCGTGTTACTTTAAACGGCATGACGCTGATGAACTGGCAGATCTATCCTTTGCCTTTGGATGATAAGTTCATTGTATCCGTAAAACAAACATCTCTTGATGGCCCGGCAAAAGGCTTGTTCTTTAAAGGCAAATTCAATTTAAGCGCAGCCGGCGATACGTATTTTGATATGAGCCAATATACAAAAGGCAATGTGTATGTGAACGGTCATAATCTCGGAAGATATTGGAGTGTTGGCCCGCAGCATAGTTTATATTGCCCGGCATCGTGGCTGAAGAAAGGGGAGAATGAAATTGTGGTGTTTGATTTATTGCAGGAAGAAGCGGCGGATGTAAGCGGCGTGAAAACGTTGAATTAATTTATTCGTCAAATGTCAACCAATAATGTTTACTTAAGGTTTAATTTTTGAAATATTCAGTCATCAATATTCAATATTCATTTTGCTAAGCATTCCTGCCCGTCCGGCAGGCGGGGATCGTTGTATTATTGAATATTGAGTGTTTTCTTAACTAAACAACATCGAAATGTGAATAAAAGAAAAGATTTAAAGTGTGTTAGAAACAGTGATCAGATTTAGAAGTTTTCACGTTTGACGATTCACGTAAAAAAAATCACGCTATAAAACCTTACAAATGGAAAGACGGAAATTTATACACAACACTGCAATGACAACAGCGGCTTTTGCAATGGCATCCAAAGCTGCATTTGCCGCACCGGCAGACAGCAAAGTGAAAATTGGTTTAATCGGCACAGGCCTGCGTGGTATGAGCCATTTATCGCTGCTGCTGCGCAGGGACGATGTGGATGTGGTGGCAATGTGCGATATAGATGCGAAGATGCTCGACCGGGCAAAAGGCATTGTAACCAAAAGTGGTAAGAAAATGCCTGAGATATTTACAGGTAATGTATATACGTGGAAAGATATGCTGGCAAAAACCCAGTTGGATGGCGTAGTGATCGCCACGCCATGGGAATGGCATAACCCGATGATGCTGGGCGCTATGGACGCCGGTATAAAATATGTGGGCTGTGAAGTGATCATGGGCATTACACTGGAAGACCACTGGAACCTGGTGCGGGCTGCCGAAAAACACAATGCGCATGTAATGATGCTGGAAAATGTTTGTTACAGGCGCGATGTTATGGCTGTTTTAAATATGGTGCGGCAGAATATGTTTGGTGAACTTATTCACTTGCAGGGCGGTTACCAACATGATTTACGCGGCGTGAAATTAAATGATGGCAAGGACGGTGGTGTGGGTGCTGAGTTTGGCGAAAAAGGTTTTAGTGAAGCCAAATGGAGAACCAACCATTCTGTATTCCGCAACGGCGATCTGTATCCCACACATGGCATTGGGCCCGTTGCCAACTATATCAACATAAACCGCGGCAACCGTTTTCTTTCTTTATGTTCTTATGCCACCAAAACGAGGGGCCTGCATAATTACATTGTAAAAGTGGGCGGCGAAAATCATCCTAATACAAAAGTGCGTTTTAAACTGGGCGATATTGTTACTACCATGATTCATTGCAATAACGGCGAAACCATTTTATTGCAGCATGATACCAATTTACCCCGGCCTTATTCGCTTGGTTTCCGGGTGCAGGGCACAGAAGGCTTATGGATGGATGTGAATCATAGTATTTACATACAAGGCAAATCAAAGGAAGAAGATGCGTGGGATGATGCGCAAGCATGGCTTGATAAATACGACCATCCTTTATGGGCTAAATATAGCAGCGATGCAAAGGGCGCCGGCCATGGCGGCATGGATTTTTTTGTGGTGAATGCTTTTGTTGAAAGCATTAAGCGAAAACAGCCTACACCGCTTGATGTATATGATGCGGCGGCATGGAGCGCCATTACACCTTTAAGCGAACAATCCATTGAGCTGGGCCAGCAAACTGTGGAATTTCCTGATTTCACCGGTGGCCAATGGATGTACAGGAAGCCGGTTTTTGCATTGGGTGATGATTATTAGATTGCATTAATTTCTCCTGTAAATTTTATTGTTTTTTTTGACAGGAGTAACCTTTGGTGAAATTTTTCATGCTTGTTTTGTGTAATCTTCGCATAAAAAATTTCATGCCGGTTTGGTTTATATAACCGAAAAAAGGCTGCCTCAAATTGAATCATTCCTTTTTATTTAATGCACCTGTATAAATTGATGAATCAACAAAGCATATTTCTTTAATAATTTTGCACAATGCTTACTACTGAACAACCGTCGCATTACAGGCATCTTGAGGAAATGCAGGTTAAAGAAATAATTGAGTATATAAACGGGGAAGATAAAATGGTGGCCTTTGCAGTTGAAAAAGCTTTGCCCCAGATTGAAAAATTGATAGAAGCCATTGCAGATAAAATGCTTGCCGGCGGCAGGCTGTTTTATCTGGGTGCCGGTACCAGCGGCAGGCTTGGTATTTTAGATGCGAGTGAATGCCCGCCCACTTATGGTGTGCCTTACGATCTTGTGCAGGGCCTGATTGCCGGCGGCTTTAGCGCCATTGTCCGGGCAGCGGAATTTGCAGAAGATGATACAGAGCAGGGATGGATTGACCTGAAAGAAAAAAATATTTCAGATAAAGATTTTGTAGTGGGCGTAGCCGCCAGCGGAACAACGCCGTATGTGATTGGCGCTTTAGCGCATTGCAAAAAAAATAATATTGAAACGGGTTGTATAACCTGCAATGCCGGTTCGCCGCTGGCTGCTGCCGCAGATTACCCGGTTGAAGTGATAACGGGGCCAGAATTTGTTACGGGCAGTACACGCATGAAAGCAGGCACAGCGCAAAAAATGGTGCTGAATATGATCTCAACCACCGTGATGATACAATTAGGCCGCGTGGAAGATAATAGCATGGTAAACATGCAGCTGAATAATGAAAAGCTTATTGACCGCGGTGTAAAAATGCTGATGCAGCAGGCAAATATTAAAGCCTATGCTGAAGCGAAAGATTTACTGGTAAAAGAGGGCAGCGTAAAAAAAGCAGTTCAATCCATTCATAAAGACTGACCTGTTTTTCTTATACGTGATCTTCAATTTTAATCATCTTAACCGGATGCGCATAGCTTAAAAACTATTGCTGTAACATCAGCTCTGCTCTCAGCAAAGCCTGCAGCTTAATAACAGACTCTTCTTTCCCGCATAAATCTGCCAGCGTCATTTTATCCAATACCTGATCGAGGGTGAATTGAATTATTTTCCATAGCGAGCGCGCCGAGCAATCAACAGAATTGGTGCAAAGATTTAAGGCCCCAATATGTGCAGCGCAAAATTCTTTATCAAACAAAGCGCCGCCAAGGGTTTTTAAAACCTGGTTAACGTTAATTTGAGAAGTGGGCCTTGAAAGTACATAACCGCCTTTTTGCCCGGGCGTGCTTTTTAAAAAGCCGCCTAACCGCAACTGCCGCGTAAGCTTGGCCACATAATGCGGTGTTAAGCCTTCGGCTTCACTTATTTGCGGTATGCTTAAACCATTTTCATCGCCGCATCTTGCAATGCGAATGAGAATGCGGATGCCATATTCTTCCTGTGCGGTTATTTTCATTTTTCATTTAGTTTAAAAGTTCACTTGTTCACAAGTTCACGAGTTGTTTTACAACTCGTGAACGCGTAAACTTGTAAACTCGTGAACTATTGCTGTTGTTCTACAGACAGCGGATCAACGTCATACGTTGAAATAAAATACTGCCTCAATGCTTCAACAGCCGCATCCTCATTTTCTTTTGTGCAAACCTTACTGTACTCCTGCATCAATGCATCAGCAATATCGCCGGCTGCGCTTCTTTCAATCTGGTAGCGATGCAGGATGAATACCAGCTCACCATCTTTAAACAATGAAATGGTTGGCGAGCTTGGTGTAATGCCCGGCAAATATTTTGAGCGAAACAATGCCACTGCATCTTTTTCCATACCTGCAAACAAAGTCAGTTTTTCATCAGGAACCACTTTGCCAAACAGGGAAAGCAATGCACCCGGCCTTGCTACCCTTGCACCGCAGCCACAAACAGAATTTAATACCACCATTTTTACCTTGCCGTCTGTTACGCCCAGGGCCTTGTCCACATCTTCTGCTGTAAGCAACTGGGTAAAGCCATTATCCGTAAGTTCCTTACGAAATGGTGCGGCTATTTGTTCAGGATATGAAGGGCCATTGTTGCCCATCAAACTATCTACGCTTATCTGTGCCATAAATTTATGAAGCCCATCCCTAAATCCCTTCCCTACAGGAAGGGACTTTGAAGAGCGTTTTGTTTTTATTGTTTAAAAATATATAAGAACTTGTTTTGCTTTTTAATAATCAGAGGCCTTTAAACTCCCCTTTAAGGGATGAGAGTTACATAAAACCCAAATCTAACTGTGCAGCTTCACTCATCATACTTTTATCCCACGGCGGGTTCCATGTTACAGAAACATGCACATCGTTCACGTCTTCAATCTCTCTCACTTTCTGGTCCACTTCAACGGGAATGCTTTGTGCAGCCGGGCAACTTGGCGCCGTTAACGTCATTGTTATTTGCACGTTGTTGATTGGTAACACATCCACGTTATAGATTAGTCCCAGATCATAAATGTTCACCGGAATTTCCGGGTCATATATTTCCTGGAGTTTTTCTATTACTTTTTCTTTTAATTGTTCTTCGTTCATAACCTCACCCTTGTTCCCTCTTTATATAAATAAGAAAGAGGCCAGGCTTTTGTTTAATAATTTATTTTCTGCTACCGGTCAGACGCTTCAAAACGTCTGACCGCGTTACACCTTTCAACTATTCAACTTCACGCTATATGCCAGCGCATAATGCTTCATCTGTTTCACCATCGAAAGCAAACCATTGCTGCGGGTTTGCGCCAGGTGGTTTTTCATGCCTATTTTATCAATAAATTCAAGCTTTGCATCAATTATTTCCTGCGGCGTATGACCGCTTAAAACCCTTATCAGCATGCTTACCAGCCCACGAACAATTACCGCATCGCTATCTGCTTTAAAGTATATCCTTCCGTCATGTTCCGCTGCAATTAACCAAACCTGGCTCTGGCAGCCTTTTATTTTGTTCTCGTCAATCCTGAACCGGGTATCTAAAGGTTCCAGCTTTTTACCAAGGTCAATGATATATTCATATTTATCTTCCCAGTTATCAAATAATGAAAACTCATCTGTGATTTCGTCTTCTGTTTCCTGTATGGTTTTCATTTAGCTGTTAGCTGTTAGCCATTAGCTAATAGCTTTTTTATTTTTACTTTAATGTTTCAAGTTTCTTCTTTCTTCCCTTTAGGGGATGGGGGCTTTACTTCAGCATTTTCATTGCCTTCCCCACACCTTTCACCAATTCATCCACTTCTTCTTTCGTATTGTACATGGCGAAAGAAGCACGTATCGTTCCCGGAATTTCAAACCTATTCATCAAAGGCTGGCAGCAATGATGGCCTGTTCGTACAGCAATGCCATAATTATCTAAAAGAATTCCCATGTCCTGCGGATGAACGCCATCTACTATAAACGAAACAACACTTGTTTTGTGTTTGGCTGTTCCAATCAGCCGCATGCCATCAATTTTTGATAGCTGCTCCATTGCATATTTTGTGAGCATTTCTTCATGCCTGCGGATATTTTCCTTGCCCACCGCCTGTACAAAATCAAGCGCCGCCTTAAAGGCTACTGTGTCTGCAATATTCGGCGTGCCGGCTTCAAACTTATACGGTAATTCGTTGTACGTAGTTTTATCGAATGTTACTTCTTTAATCATTTCACCACCGCCCATGTACGGCGGCATTTCTTCCAGCAATTCTTTCTTGCCATATAATACGCCGACGCCGGTTGGCCCGTAAATTTTATGACTTGATATAACGAAGAAATCACAATCCATAGCCTGCACATCTATATTTAAATGAACAGAAGATTGTGCCCCATCTACTAATACAACCACGTTATACTGATGTGCTATATCAATAATTTCTTTTACAGGATTGATGGTGCCCAGCGAATTGGATGCATGGACTATCGAAACAATTTTTGTTTTGGGTGTGATAAGCTTTTCAAATTCACTTATCATTAATTCACCATTATCATCAACGGGGATAACTTTCAGCTTTGCCCTCTTCTCTAAACACAACATTTGCCACGGAACAATATTGGAATGATGTTCCATGCCGGAAATGATGATCTCATCGCCTTCCTTAATATTTTGCCTGCCATAAGTGGCTGCTACCAGGTTAATGCCTTCTGTTACGCCTCGGGTAAAAATGATCTCCTCGCGATATTTTGCGTTAATGAAGTCTTTTACCGTATCACGTGTGGCTTCAAATGCAGCCGTAGCTTCTTCCGCCAATGAATGAATACCGCGATGGATATTGGCATTATACTGATGATAGTATCGTACCAGTGCATCAATAACAACCTGCGGCTTTTGCGCTGTTGCCGCATTATCAAAATACACCAGGTTTTTTCCTTTTACTTTTCTTTCAAGCACAGGAAATTCTTTGCGTAATGCTGCCACATCAAAAGGTTTTATATCTGTTTCAATTGAAGTCATAATTCAATTGTTATGCTTTGTGAACGTTATTTTGACTAAAGGAGAATGCGAAGCATCTCAAATTCAAATGAAAATAAATTGCGCCATTTGAAACTCTCCCGATAATCCATCTGCTTCAATTTATAGAGATGTCTCGTTACCCCGACATGACGTTTAAATTCTAAATTCAAATATCTATTCAATCTTCACTTCGGCTAAAGCCACTTCAACAACCATCTTAACCAACCCAAGGCTTAAGCCTTGGGTTAAAAGCAAAATATATAATTGGCTTTTAACCCAAAGAATTAAATCGCTTCAATTTCCAAACGCTCATCTATTTTTTGTTCGAGATAAGTGCGCAACACTTCAATCTTCACTTGTTCCAAAATATCTGCAGCAAAAGCATGTAACAATAAAGCTTTTGCTTTCTTTTCGCCAATGCCTCTTGCACGCAGATAAAACAAAGCTTCATCATCCAAACGGCCAACCGTGCAGCCATGCGAACACTTTACATCGTCTGCAAAAATTTCGAGCTGCGGCTTTGTGTTCACAGATGCATTATCGCCCATCAAAACATTCTTGTTGCTTTGATAAGCATTTGTTTTTTGCGCATCCTGCCGCACAAAAATCTTCCCGTTAAATACGCCGGTAGCGTTGCCATCCATGATGCCTTTGTAAAATTCATTGCTGAAGCAATTCGGCTTCACATTATCAACGATGCTGTGATTATCCACATGCGTTTTGCCATCCACCATATACAAACCATACAAATGGCCTTCGTTATTTTCTGCTTCCAGAATCATATTGATGTTGTTGCGGATGGTGCCGCCGTTCAGTGTTACCGTTACACAATGCGTAAAACATTTGCCCACCTGCTGCACATGCGTTGTGCCAACATGATGGCAATTTTCATTTTCATCCTGCACTTTATAATATTCAAGCCTTGCATTTTCCTGTACGGCTATTTCAATCACTTCGTTGGTAAAGCTTTCGTGCAGGCCATTGTTTTTATACAGCTCAATCAATTGTACCTGCGCATTTTCTTCAATTACAAACAAACTTCTTGGCTGTACAAAAACATTGTCGCTGGCTGTATCGGTTAAATGATAAATAAAAACAGGCTTTTCAACAGCTTTATTCTTCTTTGCCACCACAAACAAACCATTGGCTGTGAATGCAGCATTCAGGGCATTCATGCCATCTTTCATGTATTTGCTGCTTTGGTTTAAATGCTGCTGCACATAATTTTTATATTCACTTTCTGCGGCTTCATGCAGGTTTAAAACCACCAATGCATCGTTTGTATAAGTTGAAATCTCTTTTACAAAAACGCCATTTACAAAAAATAATTCTGCTGCATATTCAGTTTGCAAACGCACCTTGTTCAACGTTTCTTTACCCGGAACAACAGCGGTTGTATGCACTGAGAAATTCTTGTTGGTTAAACCAGTTAAACGGGTATATTTCCATTCTTCGTTGTGCGAAGAAGGAATGCCCGATTTATTATATAATTCAAATGCCTTTGCACGCATTGCGCCCAGCAAGCCATTACCGGCAACTGCGTTTAGTTCGTTGTATTTATTTTGTATCGTTTCTGTTAAATTCATAGAAGACCTCACCCTCAATCCCTCCCGAATGGTCGGGACAAGTTCTCCAAAGGAGAGGGAAGCGCCGGGCTTTTGTTTTTTAATTTATCTTTTGTAAGAACTCTACAGTTTTTGTTTTTCAATCAGCAGCCTCATCCTCAATCCCTCCCGAATGGTCGGGACAAGTTCTCCAAAGGAGAGGGAGGCCAGGCATGTGTATTTAAATCATCTGTTGTATTAACAATTCTTCTTTTATTTCTTTAATCAGCTTTAAAAAATGCTGAAAGCATTTTTATGATTATGTAACCAGCTTTTGTATTTATCTCGTTCATTATATTTTTTTAAGGTCTCGATGAAAGCTGCGATAATTTTTTGTTTCCGGCTGCAGCTTTTCAATTGAGCTTCGTTGCGTCGCACACTGCAACCGCAATATTTCAATCAACATTTTTAGAAATAACTATCGGTCTGACGCTTTGTAAGCGTCTGACCGCGTTCAGCCTTTAAAATAACTCGTGAACATTGAAACTTGTGAACGCTTAAACTTCTTCCGCAACAGTTTGCTTAATAAAATCATAACCTTTTTCTTCCAGTTCCAATGCCAGCTCTTTACCGCCTGATTTTACAATGCGCCCTTTATATAATACATGCACAAAATCGGGAACAATGTAATCCAGCAAGCGCTGGTAGTGCGTGATTACAAGTGTTGCATTGTCTTTACTGCGCAAAGCATTTACGCCGTCTGCAACGATGCGCAAAGCATCTATATCTAAACCGCTGTCTGTTTCATCTAAAATAGCGAGCTTAGGTTCAAGCATGGCCATTTGAAAAATCTCATTGCGTTTCTTTTCGCCGCCGCTGAAACCTTCGTTTAAAGAACGGCTTAAAAGAGACTGGTCAATCTTTACCAGCTTCATTCTTTCTTTCATCAGCTTTAAAAACGAAACGGCATCCAATGCATCTTGTCCGCGATGTTTACGGGCTTCATTCACCGCCGTTTTAATAAAGTTGGTGGTGCTTACACCAGGAATTTCAATCGGGTATTGAAAAGCTAAAAACAAACCTTCTCTTGCTCTTTCCTCAGGCGGCATTTCCAGCAAATCAACACCATCAAATTCAACTGATCCACCAGTAACTTCATAATCGCTTCTGCCTGCCAGCACAGATGCCAAAGTGCTTTTGCCCGAACCATTTGGTCCCATAATCGCATGCACTTCACCGGCATTGATATGAAGGTCAATTCCGTTTAATATTTTTTTGTCTTCAATCTGTGCGTGTAAGTTGTTAATCGTTAACATAAAAAAGCCTCTCCCTAAATCCCTCTCCGAAGGAGAGGGATTTCGAAGAGCGTGAATATTTAAATTGTTTTATTAAATGCAAGAACTTAATAAGCCTCCCCTTCGGGGAGGTTTGGAGGGGCTGCTGCTGTTTACCCCACGCTTCCTTCTAATGAAATTGCCAAAAGCTTCTGCGCTTCCACCGCAAATTCCATTGGCAACTGGTTCATCACTTCTTTTGCAAAACCATTAATGATTAATGCAACGGCCGTTTCTGTATCAATACCGCGCTGGTTGCAATAAAATATCTGGTCTTCACCAATCTTGCTGGTTGTGGCTTCATGCTCTACTATTGAAGTGCTGTTCTTTGTTTCGATGTAGGGAAACGTATGCGCCCCGCATTTATCGCCCAGTAACAAAGAATCGCATTGAGAGAAGTTACGGGCATTATGGGCATTTTTCCCTACCCGCACCAAACCACGGTAACTGTTCTGGCTTTTGCCGGCAGAAATGCCTTTTGAAACAATGCGGCTGCGGGTGTTTTTGCCCACGTGCATCATTTTGGTTCCGGTATCTGCCTGCTGGTAATTATTGGTAACAGCTACGGAATAAAATTCGCCCACGGAATTATCGCCTTTTAAAATAACGCTTGGATATTTCCAGGTGATGGAGGAGCCGGTTTCCACCTGCGTCCAGGAAATCTTTGCATTGGCGCCGCAGATACCGCGTTTTGTAACGAAGTTGTAAATGCCGCCTTTGCCTTCTTTATCGCCGGGGTACCAGTTCTGTACCGTGGAATATTTTATTTCAGCATTGTCTAATGCAATCAATTCTACAACGGCTGCATGCAACTGGTTTTCATCCCGCATGGGCGCCGTACAACCTTCGAGATAGCTAACATAAGCGCCTTCATCGGCCACAATTAATGTTCTTTCAAACTGGCCTGTATTTTCTGCGTTGATGCGGAAATAAGTTGACAATTCCATCGGGCAGCGAACGCCTTTTGGAATGTAACAGAATGAGCCATCGGTAAAAACGGCTGAATTCAATGCCGCGAAAAAGTTATCTGTCATTGGTACAACAGAACCCAGGTATTTTTTTACCAGTTCAGGATGGTCGTGAATAGCTTCTGTTATCGAACAGAAAATAATTCCCTGTTCAGCCAGTTGCGCTTTAAAAGTAGTACCAATAGAAACGCTGTCAATCACCGCATCTACCGCCACACCGGTAAGGCGTTTTTGTTCCGTTAAAGAAATGCCGAGCTTCTCAAAAGTCTTGCGCAATTCAGGATCCACTTCATCCAAACTCTTTGGCTTTGCCTTTTGTTTGGGCGCAGAATAATATTTAATTGCCTGATAATCAATTTTAGGATACGAAATATTTGCCCAGGTTGGTTCTTTATCTTCAATGCTTTTCCAATAACGGTAAGCTTTCAGTCGCCATTCAAGCATCCATTCCGGTTCTTCTTTTTTGGCAGAAATAAAACGGATAATGTTTTCATTTAAACCAAACGGAGCTTCATCTTTTTCAATATCGGTAACAAATCCATATTTATAGTCACTCAGGGCTGTTTCCTCTAAAGTTGCTATCATTTCGCTCATGGGGCAAAAGTACAAATGAATTTGTACAAAAAAGTATAAATTAAATTTATAGCAACATAAAGCGCATCAATCAGCTAAAAAGTTTTCTAATTCGTAAACCGGAACATCCAATATAATATTGTTTGGGAAGATGTGTTCAAAAAAGGCTCCATTTTAAATTTAATGATGCGGTAATCTTAATTCGGGCATTTACGTAGATATTTGTATAAGAAAGAGCTGGCAAATAATTTGATGCGTGTAAATATTACTTCATCATTAAATTAAAAATGATGGCAAAAATAGGGAAAGAGAAAGCCCAAAGTAAAGCGTGCCATGGATGAGATGAAAGAAGGCAAGCTTAAAGGCGGGCGAAGCGGCAAAAAAAGCGCAGCTAAGAAATCAGTAAAAAAATCAGCAAAGAAGCGTTCTAAATAAAATTATTAAATAAATTGCCCTCGGTTTAACTTTTTGGGTTGCTGCTTAAAACAATCCTTTTAAAGGTCACAATGTGCTGTGGCCTTTACTTTTTATATCATTATTGCCCGACTAAATAATTAAAAATCTTGTATTTCAATGTTTGACCTCACCCCCCAACCCCTTCCGAATGGTCGGGACAAGTTCTCCAAAGGAGAGGGGCCAGAACCCGCTCTGGCAAATGGTTTCAAGAGATTCGATAATTTTTATCCGGACAATAATGCTTTTTTATAGCTTTTCAACTGCCATAAAAACAACACTCATGGGCGGCAATGTAATATAAACACCGTTTGCCGCATTTGCCGAATACGCTTTTACCGCCGCATAATTTAAAGGGCCGCCGCCCGGTAAACTTGTTCCCTGCCCGTTTACATAAACTTTTCTTGAAAAATTCCCGTTGTCTGTGCCGCCGGTTAAGGTGTACCAGTAAAATTTATTTCCGGCATTAAAATTTTTGTACGCAAGTTTTATGGTTTGGGCTGAAGAAGACTGGTTTACCAATGTTACCCCATTTCTCCTTGCGTTTTGCTGGCTTTGATTTAAATAATTTATTATCGCAGAAGGTATGCTTGGCAGTGCCGCAAGCACTGAAGCAGGCGAAGCATCTGTTTGATACGCTGTAACCGGTAAATTCATCTGAAAAATAAAGACCGGTAAAAGACAATTCACACTTAGCTTATCACTGCATTGCTTTAATATGCTTTTGCAAAGAGCACCCTTTGCTTGGAAGGCTTGCCGGTGAGTATGCAGGCGCCATCTTCCTGTTTGGCATCAAACGGAATACAACGGATGGTTGCTTTTGTAAGTTCTTTTATTTTTTCTTCTGTTTCACCGGTACCATTCCAGTGTGCGCTTGCAAAACCGGTTTTGTTTTCCAGCACATCTATAAATTCATCCCAGGTGTTTACTTCGGTAATGTGCGCATCACGATATGCTTTCGCCTTGTTGAAAATATTGTTTTGAATATCGCTTAGCAGGTAAATAATTTCACCCATTATATTATCAAGGCTTATTGTTTTCTTTTCTTTGGTATCCCTTCTTGCAATTTCAGCCGTATTGTTTTCCAGGTCTTTTGGCCCGATGGCGATCCGCACCGGCACGCCTTTCATTTCATATTCGGCAAATTTCCAGCCCGGCCTCGCGTTATCCGAATCATCGTACTTGACCCTTATGCCGGCTTGCTTCAGCACTGCGATAATTTCATTTACCTTTTCGCTAATCTGCGCTTTCTGCTCATCATTCTTATAAATAGGCACAATAACTACCTGGTGTGGTGCAATTTTAGGCGGAAGCACCAGCCCGTCGTCATCGCTGTGCGCCATTACCAGTGCGCCAATCAACCTTGTGCTTACGCCCCAGCTTGTGGCCCAAACATAGTCGAGCTTATTGTTTCTGTCGCTGAATTTTACATCGAAAGCTTTGGCAAAATTCTGCCCGAGAAAATGTGACGTGCCTGCCTGCAATGCCTTGCCGTCCTGCATCAGCGCTTCAATGCACAAAGTATCTTCTGCACCGGCAAAACGCTCATTGGGCGTTTTGGTGCCTTTAATTACCGGCACGGCCATGAAGTTCTCCACAAAATCGGCATACACATCCAGCATTTGCCTGGCTTCAAACAAAGCTTCTTCTTTGGTTGCATGGGCGGTGTGGCCTTCCTGCCATAAAAATTCTGCGGTGCGTAAAAACAGGCGGGTGCGCATTTCCCAACGAACCACATTGGCCCATTGGTTGATTAAAATAGGCAGGTCGCGGTAACTTTGTATCCAGTTTTTATACGTGTTCCATATAATGGCTTCACTGGTGGGGCGAACGATCAGTTCTTCTTCAAGCTTTGCCTCTTCATCTACGATGAGCCTGCCTTTCCTGGCAGGATCTGATTTGAGCCTGTAATGGGTAACAACAGCACATTCCTTGGCAAAGCCCTCTGCATTTTGCTCTTCCGCCTCAAACAAACTTTTGGGTACAAACAATGGGAAATAAGCGTTCACATGGCCGGTATCTTTAAACATCTTATCAAGTGCATCCCGCATATTTTCCCATAGTGCATAACCATAAGGTTTTATGATCATGCAGCCTCTCACGGCACTGTAGTCTGCCAGTTCGCTTTTTAAGATAAGATCGTTGTACCATTGCGCGTAATCTTCACTTCTTGCTGTTATTGCTTTGCCCATACCGTTTATAAAAAAGACCGGTTATTTAAATGTTAAACGCGGCAAAAGTAATAACTTAGCACACAAACCATGTGAGAATGAAAAAGAATTTAGTTTACCCTCTTTGTGCGGTTGTATTGTTTTTTAGCTGTTCGCCCACCTATAAAACTTCTCAAACACCAGATGATGTTTATTACTCTCCTGCAAAGAAAATAGAAGTTCAGGACAGGTATGATACTTATACCTCAGCTTCTGATGATGATTATTACCTGCGCATGAAAGCAAGGGATTATGATAAGTGGAGCGGCTTGGATGATTACAGCTATTGGTACGACAGCCGTTATTACTACAATAACTGGTATAGCCCATACACGTCTTACCTTTCCTTAAGCCTTGGTTATGGTTTGGGCTGGGGCAGTTATTACAGTTATTATCCTTATTATGGTTATAGCTCCTGGTATAATCCCTGGTATTCATGGTATAGCCCTTACTATACCGTAGTGTATTATAAGAATCCCGATGTGTATTATAAGCCGGTTCGAAACAATACAAACTTTTCAGGTTATGCTAACAGGAGTTATAATAATAATAACTACAGCATGCCTTTGCAGAATAGCAGCCGCAGCCGGGCATATAATACCGGCAATGCAAACAGCAGCAACAATAGTTATTATTATTCAAACCGGTCTAACAGCTCAAATCAATACAATAATTCTACGCCTGTTCGCACATTTAATAACAGCAGCAGTACAAGTTCAGGCAGCGGTGCCCGAACAAGCGGTAGCGGTTCCCGAACACGCCCGTAAACAAATTCAGAAATAAATATGCTCATCCATAAAAATCATTTCGATTATTTATGCGGAAAGTTTTGCTTTTAACGATAGGCGCCTTTTTATGTAATTATGGTTTTTCGCAGCTCGTAGATGACGTGGCAAAAAATGCCTGGTTTGTGCCTTATGGCACGGCGAGAAGTGTTTCTGTTGGCGGCGCTATCGGCGCTTTGGGTGGCGATATAACCTCTTCTTCCGTAAACCCTGCCGGCCTCGGGTTTTATAAAACCAGTGAAGTGGTGTTTTCCCCTTCTTTTTTAATGAATAATAATAAATCCGATTACAGGGGCTCTGCACTGGATAATATTAAGAAATCAACATTCCAGTTAGGAACCACGGGAGTGGTTTTTGGCGGAAAAATGAGCAGGCCGGACCGCTCCGCTGCATTTTCAATCTCCCTCAATCAGCTGGCAAGTTATAATAACAAAATTTCTTACAGCGGGCTGAATGATTACAGCTCTTATTCTGAACAATATCTTGAACAGCTTGTGGCAGATAATGCCAGTGTGCAGTCGGCATCCAACGATTATCCTTTCGGATCTTCACTGGCTTTTTTTACTTATTTGATAGATAGTATCTCCAGTCCTTCCGGCGGGCTGCTTGGTTACAGGAGCCTTGTGCCGGTTGGCGATGGTAATAGTGTGCAGCAGCAATACGATGAAACAACCGGCGGGGGGCTATACGAGGTTTCATTCGGCTTTGCCAGCAATCACAGCGATAAATTGTTGCTTGGCGCCAGCATCAATGTGCCTTTGTCTTTTTATACGCAGGATATTTCTTATACCGAAACAGACCCTACCGGCAATACTAACAACGATTTCGCCTATTCCACTTTCACGCAAAAACATACGCTTAATGGCTATGGCATAAATGCCCGGCTGGGATTAATTTACCGCCCTGAACAATCATTAAGGTTAGGCCTTGCCATTCACACACCTTCTTTTATGAGCTATACCGATAAATTAAAGGCAGCCATAACAACAGACACAGAAGATTATGCCGGTGTGCAAACATCTAAAAGCAGCGATTTTGATAATGCAGTAGAACGTACACAATATAATGAAATAACGCCGTATAAAATAGTGGCAAGCGCTGCTTATGTTTTCAGGGAAGTGGAGAATGTTAAATTGCAGAAAGGGTTTATTACGGCAGATATTGAATATGTGAACCATCGCGGTTCCCGTTTTTTGCAGCAGGCCGATGATGATGGATACTACAGCGATGACCTTAATGATTACTATAAATCCCTGAATGATATAATCAAATCTTATTATAAAGGCGCTTTTAACTTCAGGCTGGGCGGCGAAATAAAATTTTCGCCTTACTCAATCCGGCTGGGCGGCGCTTATTATGGAAGCCCTTACGATGACAAACAGCTAAAAGCAAACCGCATTATGGCTGCCGGCGGCCTGGGTTACCGCAATCATGGGTTCTTTATTGACCTTGCCATTGCACAAACATTTAATAAGGATGTAAGCTTCCCTTACCGTCTATCAGACAAAGCAAATACCTATGCTTCATTGAAAAATAACCGCCTCAATGTATTGCTTACGGCGGGCTTTAAGTTTTAAGGATTTTATTGCGGTAAAAAAACATATATTGTCAATTCTACATTTTTTCATCATTTTACACCGGATGAAAAAGTTTATCTCTGGCGTGCATTTATTCCTGCTGTTAATCAGCCATTCCATTTTCGGTCAGCAAAAAGATACAGTGTATTTTAATTTGTCGCTGTCAGATGTGGCAACGCATATTGTGCATGTGGCCATGCAATGTAATGCTGATGACAAAAACAACATGGTTTTTAAGATGCCGCAATGGACGCCCGGTTATTACCAGATTATGCATTATGCTAACCATGTAACTAATTTTGAGGCTGGCAATGGTACAAATGCACTTGCCTGGAAGAAAGAAAATGAGAGCACGTGGATGGTTGAAACAAAGGGTGAAAAAAATATTGTTTTGAAATATGATGTTATTGCCGATTCGCCTTTTGTGGCAACCAGTTTCGCCGATACATCGCATGCTTATTTAACGCCGGCTGCTACCTTTTTATACATTGATAAAAAAATTAAAACGCCTGTTTCGCTCGTTATTGAGCAATATAAAAACTGGGGCCGCATTGCAACCGGTTTGGATTCCATTGCAAACAAGCCATACACTTATACAGCGCCTGATTTTGATATGCTGTTTGATTGCCCCATCCTTGCCGGCAACCTCGAAGAACTGCCTTCCTTTACTATGCATGGTATTCCGCACCGGTTTATTGGATATAATATGGGAGAGTTTGATAAGGTTGCTTTTATGATTGACCTTAAAAAAATTGTGGAGGCCGGCGTAAGCATCATGCAGGACATTCCTTATAAACATTATACATTTCTTGCCATTGGCCCGGGCAATGGCGGCATTGAGCATTTAACATCATCGGCCAACAGCTTTGATGGCAATACATTAAATACGGATGCCGGAAGAAAACGCATGCTTACTTTTTTGGCGCATGAATACTTTCATAATTACAACGTAAAAAGGATCAGACCGGTTGAGCTTGGGCCTTTTGATTATGACAAGGGCAGCAAAACAAACCAGCTCTGGATATCGGAAGGGTGGACGGTGTATTATGAATACCTTATTACGCAGCGGAGTGGAATTATTGCCGATACCGATGTATATAAGCTTATGCGCGGCAATATACTGGCTTACGAAAAGCATCAAGGAAAAAACCATCAGTCTTTAGTGCAGTCAAGTGCGGAAACCTGGAGCGACGGCCCCTTTGGCAATGATCCTGATAAAACCATTTCTTACTATACAAAAGGGCCTGTGGTAGCGCTGATGCTTGATTTTGCCATCCGGCATTATACAAACAACAGGCAGTCGCTGGATGATGTAATGAGAAAATTGTATAATGATTTTTACAGGCAGCAAAACCATGGTTTCACGGAAGCAGAATTCAGGCAGGTGGCAGAATCTGTTGCCGGTAAGAAACTGGATGAAATATTCAGTTATGTTTATACAACGAGGCCGCTGGATTATAAGAAATATTTCAACTATGGAGGTTTGGATATAGAACAGGCAGATCAATCTTTCTACATATCACCGCTTAAAAATCCTGACGCCCTGCAGGCTGCTATATGGCGAATCTGGCTGGGCAGGTAAAAAAGCTTCACACCAATAACCGGCGGGCAATTGACAGTATTTGCCATAGCAACGCTGCTTGTATATGCATATTTTTTTTATAACCGCATGGCCGGCCTTCTTCTTTTTTTAACTACAACGTTTTCGTAAATAAATTTTAGTAATTGTGCGCATGACAATTAATAACTGTTTAATCTTGCGTTAAGAAATTATCAGGAAATGATTGGCTGTATGGATTGTAGGCATCCTTTACACTTCATAAAAATTTAAGACTGAACAAACCTGTTTGCGAAACTTTAAGTAACTGCTAAAATTTAATATTTATTGATGAAAAGATTATTCCAGGTTTTTGCATCCGCAAAACCTGCAAGGCTTTTATTACTAAAACTACATACTGTATGAACATCCACAATTGTTATGTTGTACAATTGTTTTCTTTCCCATTGCGAGAGAAAACCTTTAAACCGGCGCAGTTAATTTGCTGTGCATTAACTGCATTTGTATTCCTTGTTTGCGTTGAAAATACAAAGGCGCAAACAGTCACAGTAAGCGGCACGGTAAAAGATGAAACCGGCAAACCATTGATGGGCGTGTCTGTTGTTGTTAAAGGCGGCAGCATAGGCACATCCACAAAAGAAGACGGCAGCTACAGCCTGAATGGTGTTTTTTCAAACACGGTGCTGGTATTTTCTTATATTGGCTATGTCAGCGAGGAGGTAATGGTGGGGAATAAAACAACCATCAATATTGCATTAAATCCAACCGGCGCAGGATTAAACGATGTGGTAGTTGTAGGGTATGGAACGATGAAAAAAAAGGATCTTACAGGTTCTATAACATCTATAAGGCCGGATAAGATTGCTGAGGAAAACCCAAAGACAGTTCAGGATATTATTCGTGGCACGCCAGGTTTAAGTGTTGGCTTTACTCCCGATGCAAAAGGGGGCGGATCTATGCAGGTTCGCGGGCAGCGTTCCGTATATACCAGCAATGGCCACAATGATCCTTTGCTTATTCTGGATGGTATGATTTTCTATGGTGAATTATCAGAGATCAATCCGGATGATATAGATCAGATAGATATACTTAAAGATGCATCGGCTGCTGCTGTTTATGGCGCTAAATCCGCCAACGGCGTTATCATTATTACAACAAAAAAAGGAAGGCAGGGAAAACCTAAAATTAATTTAACGGCGAATACCGGCTTATCTGCCATGGGGGCTAACCGGCGGGTTTTTGGCCCGGAAGGGTATATGCAATACCGCCACGACTGGTATGTAGCGGCTACGTACGGCACTAATTCAACTACAGGCGATTATGAACCCTACCAAACTACTTATTCCTCACAGCCGGGATATTATGAACAGCCCACCACCGAAAACCTTTCCAAGTATGGTATTACAATTGATGAATGGCGGGCTTATTCTACCAATACTGACGATGCAACCGATGATGAGATTTGGGCGGAGCGCCTGGGCCTGCAATACACCACATTGACCAACTACCTGGCCGGCAAAACATTCGATTGGTACGATCATAGTTTTCGCACAGGCCTGAATCAGGATTATAACCTTAGCGTATCTGGTGCAAACGACCGTATGAATTATTACCTGTCTGCGGGCTATTTATCTAACCAGGGCGTAGCCGTGGGAAATGATTACAAGGCAATACGGGCAAATCTTAAAGTGGATGGTAAAATAACTAAATGGCTGGATATAGGCGCCAATGTAAATTTCCAGGATCGCAGCGATGGCGATCTTACTGTAGATTGGGGCACTCAAATCATTAATAACAGCCCTTATGCTGATTATTTGGATGAAGATGGCAACCTTGAAGTGCATCCTATGGGAGATGACTTTTCGGGCAATAAGGGTTATAACTATGATTTTAACCGCCAATACATAGACTATTCAAGTGGATATACTGTATTTAATTCCATTTTTACGGCCAAGGTAAAATTGCCTTTTAATATTACGTATTCATTTAATGCAGCGCCCCGTTACCAGTTTTATTATTACCGGTATTTTACTTCGTCTGAACATCCTGACTGGTTACCCACTTCTACCGGTGTAACACGAATACAATCCAAAAGATTTGACTGGTCACTAAACAATACCATTAACTGGGAACAAACGTTTGCTAAAAAACACCGTGTGAATATTACTTTGGTACAGGAAGCTGAAGAAAGAAAATACTGGTATGACTATATTTATGCAAGTAATATTCTTCCCAGTGATGCGCTTGGCTATCACGAAACGGCAACCGGAGACCCTGATTATAGTGATTTTGATTCTGATGATTCTCATGAAACAGCCGATGGTCTGCTGGCCCGCTTGTTTTATTCTTTTGATGACCGTTATATGCTTACCACCTCGGTGCGCCGCGATGGTTATTCAGCATTTGGCACGTCCAATCCCCGGGCAACTTTTTTCTCAGCCGCATTAGGCTGGACGTTTACCAATGAAAAATTTTTTAAATGGAAAGCCATGAACAGTGGCAAGTTGCGGTTGTCTTACGGTCAAAACGGAAACCGCTCACTGGCCAGCCCATACATTGCATTGGCTAACCTGAGTGCCGGAACTACAACCCAGGGCTATTATGATTTAACCGGTAATTATGTGCAATACTATTATTTTCTTATAGACCGCATGGCAAATACGCACTTAAAATGGGAACGGACAACATCTTATAATGTGGGGCTGGATTTTGCGTTTTTTAATAACCGCCTTACCGGAACTGCAGATTATTATATAATGCCCACAAACGATATGATCATGAGCCAGTCGCTTCCTGACTTTTCAGGTTTCAGCAGCATAACTACTAACCTTGGGGAAGTAGAGAATAAAGGTTTTGAGATTTCTCTTACTTCCCAAAACATCAGCTCCAAAAATTTTAACTGGAATACAACTATCGGGTTTCATAAATACAAAAACACTATCAAGCATTTATATTACACCTATGAAGATGTGCTGGATGATGAAGGTAATGTAATCTCCACAACGGAAGAAAGCGATATTTCTAACGGGTGGTTTATTGGAAAACCAATAAGCGCAATATGGAATTATAAAGTTACCGGTATATGGCAAACAGACGAAGCTACAGAAGCGGCTGTATATGGGCAACGCCCGGGCGATCCGAAAGTTGCAAACATATATACAGAAGATGATACCGAAAATGATGATGGTACCACCACCCCGGTATATAACAATAGTGATAAAGTATTTTTAGGACAAACAGACCCTCCGGTTATGTGGTCTTTAAGAAATGATTTTACGTACAAAAATTTCAATTTTTCGTTTAATATTTATTCCTATTGGGGCCACAAGAGCCTTAGTTCAGCCTATCTTAACCAGGATAATAGCACTTCGCTGGTAACCTACAATGCAAATGCTTACTCAAAAAAGTACTGGACAATTGAAAACCCCAGTAATGTGTATGCCCGGTTAGATGCTACGGGGCCTTCTGGTATAACTTCACCATACAGGCTTTTCGACCGCTCATTTATTCGTTTAGATAACGTAACTGCCGGATACACTTTTCCCAATAAGCTGCTTGCCAGGCGAGGTATAATTATAGAGAGCCTGAAAGTGTATGCTACCGTGCGCAATGTGGCGGTATGGCAAAAAGACAAAAACTGGGATTATTGGGATATTGAAACTGGCACCATAGCCCCAAGGTTATACACGTTTGGATTAAACCTGACTTTTTAAAAAAATAATATAATGAAAAAAAATAATTATAAAATATCCATTGCCATCATTGTAATTATATGTGGCATGGCTGCAGGCACAGGTTGTAAAAAATCATTCTTGCAACCCGATCCCTTATCTTTTTACGAACCGGCCACTACGTTCAGCACAGAGTCGGGGCTTACATCTGCAATAGCAACCTGCGACAAACATTTACGCAGTTATTGGAGTTATTACAGCACAAGAGATTTATCGTTGCCCATAAGCAGTGAATATATGTTGTCTGACCTGGCAGTGGCCGGCAAAACTGACGATGGGGCCATTTTTGCTGATGTTGCCACGCGTTTAACGCCATCGGATGGATTATACGAAAATGATGTAAATATGCTTTCTTATTTCTGGGAGCAAAATTATGACGGTATAAAGTATGCCAATACCATCACTACTTATATTGATAATGTAGAGGGGCTGGATGATGCAACAAAAAATGAGTACATAGGCAGGGCTTATTTTCACAGGTCATTCCGGTACATGGCACTATGTTTCCTGTTTGATAATGTGCCTTTGGTAACCAAAATATTATCAAACCCCAAACAAAGTTATAAGAGCACAAGCCATGAAGCCATATTGGAAATGATTACATCAAATATGGAATTTGCTGTACAGTGGGTGCCCGAGCAATCAGAAATGTCATATATCGGTATGGTAAGCAAGGGTGCTTGCCGTCAGCTATTAATTAAATGCTATCTGGCTACAGGCCAGTGGGACAAAGCCATTGCAGAGGCAGATACCCTCATCAACAACGAAGGGTACGCTTTAATGACCACAACCTTTGGCACTTTTGAAGATCCCTTTCCTACAACCTGGCCCATCACCCGGAATGTAATATGGGATTTGCATCGCCCGGTAAATAAATGTATTGTTGCCAATACCGAATCCATCCTTTCTATGCCGAATGAAAGTGGTACGGATGCTGCAATTGCCATGCGCACCATGCGTAACTGGGGGCCATTCTGGAATACCTCAACGCTAAAATCTCCTGCCGGTTATTATATGCAGGCGTATGCCACATCCAGCAGTAACTATAATTCTGCTTTAGATTTTAATTCTGCTGTTGGCCGTGGCATTGCAGCCATCAGGCCTACCTATTTTGCCCAGCATGGGCTTTGGGAAGTAAATGGCGTGGAAGACACTGATGACCTGCGTCATAATAGCAGCGTAGGCAACTGGGCAAGAATGGATTCATTAAAATACAACGACCCAAGCGATGTTACGTATTATGGCCAAAATCTCCGGCTTTATAATGGCTCTACGCTTTTATGCACCGATACAGTTCGAGATTGGTTCGACTGGCCACATTATAAAGTGTTTGTCACCGATCCCGATCACACTGCCAGCACCACCAGTACCAATAACAAGGGAGGGGCCGCAAACTGGTATTGCTATCGTTTGGCAGAAACCTATTTGCTGCGTGCAGAAGCCGAATTTTATAAAGGTGATGTTTCCGCTGCTACGGCTGATGTAAACATTATAAGGAGCCGCGCAGGCTGCAGCCAATTGTATTCTACCGTTACTATCGGTGATATTGTGAATGAACGTGCCCGCGAATTGTATATGGAAGAATGGCGGCATACGGAGCTAAGCCGCATCTCCTACTGCCTTGCACTTAGCGGCAAATCAGATGAGTGGGGCAATACCTATTCCACAACTTCATTGTCTGACAACAGCTATTGGTACCAGCGTATTCAACATTACAGCGATTATTACAATAAAGGCAATGTAACGGTTAAAGGGCGTTATTATACCATAGACCCGCACAATATTTACCTGCCCGTTCCACAAGATGCAATAGACGCCAACCTGTATGGTACATTATGGCAGAACAAAGGATATGATGGTTACGATGCCGGCATATCAATGTGGACAAACTGGGAAGACGCTGTTGCTGATGAGGATATTACCAATTAATCCATCCCGGTAAATAAAAAGATGGCGGGCAAACCGGTTATTGTTTAAAAATTATAAAGAAGAGAATGGTGAAATGATATAAAACAGAATAAAGAAAATAATTATAAGCCAGGGAAAATGGTTTTTGAAATAATCAATAAGCCTTCCCTGGTTTATTTATATTCTTATTATCACGCTGCCTTTTGTTATAATGGAAATAAATAAGATGGGTTGGCATATTATTTTGTTGGTTGCAAAAGCGTTTCAATTTAATCAACCGGTTAACCAGGCTTTATGGTAGCCGGCAAATTTCGCAAGGTATAATTAGGAAGAAAAAATTATACCTGGCACAGCTATGCCGGTGGCAGTTTAATTTTATAGGGTCAGGATTATATTTATTATAGCAAGTTGTACAAAAACTCAGGTTTGCCAACCAATGCAGGAGGCTGTCTGTGGCTTAGATTATAAGACCACTCTTTTGAGTTTGCATTTGGCAACCTGTAAAAAATAATACTGGAAATTGCAGCTTGAAACATCCATGTCTGCTAAGAGAAGATTGTTTTTATAGAACCTGAAAAAATATTGCATCAACCCAAAGGCCGATGCAATATTGAAATTTTAACACCCGAGGTTTGGGTTTCAACATAGAAGACAACCTCTTTTATAAAATCTGTTTATTTTCTTTAGGAAAAAACTTCCTTCACTTTATCGAAAAAGCTTTTTTCATTTTTGCCAGGCTGCGGTTTAAAATTCGGGCTGCTGTTTAACTGGTTCAGCATTTCTTTTTCTTCATGGGTTATATGTTGCGGTGTCCAGACATTTACATGAATCAACTGGTCGCCCCTGCCATATCCATTCACTTCAGGAAAACCCTTGCCTTTCAGCCTAAATATCTTGCCGCTATGCGTGCCGGGCGGGATTTTTATTTTAGCCCTGCCATCAATGGTAGGCACTTCCACGTTAGTTCCAAATACAGCATCCGGGAAAGAGATATGCAGTTCATACGCCACATTCAGCCCGTCGCGCTGCAATTCTTTATGCGCTTCCTCTTCCACCAGCACAATCAAATCGCCGGGCATACCGCCGCGTTCGCCCGCATTTCCCTTGCCGCTTAAGCTAAGCTGCATGCCTTCCTGCACGCCGGCGGGAATATTAATGTTCACGGTTTCTTCGCCATATACACGGCCTTCGCCCTTACAGGCGGCGCATTTACTGGTAATGGTAGAACCTTCGCCGTTGCAGGCCGGGCAGGTGCTTACGGTTTGCATCTGTCCTAAAAATGTGCTGGTAACTTTTCTCACCTGGCCGCTGCCGCCGCAGGTGCTGCAGGTTTGAATGCTGCTCTTATCTTTAGCGCCACTGCCGTTGCAGGTGTGGCAGGATACATATTTTTTTACCTTGATGTTCTTGGCAACACCATTAGCCATCTCTTCATAATTCAGCTTCAGCTTGATGCGAAGATTGCTCCCTCTTGTACCATGGCCCCGGCTGCTGCCGCTTCTTCTTCCACCGCCAAAAAAACTGCCGAAAATATCGTCGCCGAAGATGTCTCCAAACTGGCTGAAGATATCTTCCATATTCACGTTCTGGCTGCCGCTGAAACCGCCGCTGCCGGGTGCAAATGCTGCATGGCCATAACGGTCATAACGCGCCCTTTTGTCAGCATCGCTTAATACTTCATAGGCTTCGGCCGCTTCTTTAAATTTTTCTTCCGCTTCTTTATTGCCCGGGTTCCTGTCGGGGTGATATTGCATGGCTACCTTGCGGTAAGCTTTTTTAATTTCCTCGCCGGAAGCTGTTTGTGTAACGCTTAATATTTCGTAATAATCTCTTTTTGTCATGTAACCTGCCCTTGTTTATTGTTTGCCTACCACCACTTTTGCAAAGCGGATGATCTTATCGTTTAAATAGTACCCCTTTTCAATTTCATCAAGCACTTTGCCTGCAAGTTTTTTATCGGGCGCAGGTATTTCGGTGATGGCTTCATGTTTTTCCACATCAAAATCCTTGTTCAGGCTTTCCATTGGCTTCAAGCCCTTGTTTTCCAGTGTTTTTTTGAGTTTATTGAAGATGAGCAACGCGCCTTCGGAAAACTGTTTCAGGTCTCCGGAAGATGCCAGTTGTTTTTCAGCCCTGTCGCAGTCATCCAGCACATCTAAAAGGGATATAATAATTTCCTTTCCGGCGGTTTGGCGTATTTCTATGTTTTCCTTTGCGGTGCGCCTGCGGTAATTATCAAATTCGGCAAAAAGCCTTAAATATTTGTCTTTTTGTTCCTGAAGCTCAGCGGTTAACTTTTCTGATTGGGATTCTTCTTCCACCGGGTTGTTCAGGTAATTGGTGCCGGCTGCATTTTCGTCAGCATTAATATCTAAACCGGCCTCGTTTGCATTTGTTTGTTCCTGTATATCTTTTTCTTCCATAATGAATAATAGAAAGTATGGTTGGTCAAAATTTTTGCCAGCGGCAAATAGACGAAAAATTGTCAGCCCGCAAAAACTAAATTTCCTGTTAACAGCCAGAATTGGCTGCATTAACAATATTTATGTTAGTGTATAATTTTCACAGATGGGTCCACCCACCTGCGAAAATTTGAGATACGCCCGAGATTGTATTTGACGTGCATGTTTGTATTTTTACCCGGAATATTCATGAAGAGGGAAGTGAAATCTTTTTACAGTTTAATTGCCAGTTTTTTCTACATGATAAGCCTTCTTCCGGCTTTTCAAAATGTATATGCTCAAGATACCGGCAGTGTTTTTAAAGTAATCCCACTGGGCGTGTATGGCGGAAGCGATGAAAGCAATCTTTCCGCTTATATGCTTGCACCCGTCAATTCGGATAAATATATATGCCTCGATGCAGGCACTTTGCATGCCGGCATTGAAAAAGCAATTGAAAAAAAATCGCTTAGCGGCCATGCGGGCGATATTTTGAAAACGGATATTAAAGGCTATCTTATTTCACACCCGCATTTAGACCACCTTGCCGGCATGGTTATTAATTCGCCTGATGATACATCCAAAAATATTTATGCTTTACCTTTTTGCATTAATACCATCAGCGAGAAATATTTTAGCTGGAAAAGCTGGGCAAATTTTGCCGATGCGGGAGAGCAGCCTTTGCTGAAGAAATATCATTATGTTAGTTTGGGCGATACGGAAACGGTTTTGCAAAATACAGGCATGTATGTAAAGGCATTTGAGCTTAGCCATTCCCATCCATTTAAAAGCACTGCATTCCTGATACGGCATGATTCTTCTTTTGTTTTGTATTTGGGCGATACCGGCGCAGATACAATAGAAAAGTCAACAAAGCTTGCAGCGCTCTGGCAGTATGCGGCGCCGCTGGTGGCGCAGCAAAAACTGAAAGGGATTTTTATTGAAGTTTCTTTTCCCGATGAGCAGCCGAATAACAAACTGTTCGGCCATCTCACCCCTTCATTATTGCTGGATGAAATGGGAAAGCTTGCCGCCCTGTGCGGCCATAACAGCTTGCGGAAAGTACCTGTTATTATTACGCATATAAAACCAACAGAAAATAATGAAGCGTTGATTAAAGAAGAATTGAAAAAACAAAACCAGCTTCAGTTACAATTCATATTTCCCGTGCAGGGCGAAATGATCAGCCTATAAAGAAATATACTGCTGGCCGCTTTCAAATTCAATTTTCAAAGCATTGAGCAAAGCCTGCAAATGTTCTTCATTGCTTAAAAAATCTGCGTTTGCCGCATCCACAAAAATGGTTTTTATGTTGTGCTGTTTTATATAGCTGGTATAGGTTTGCTGTATGTTGAATAAATATTCATCGGCTATATTCTGCTCATATACCCGGTTGCGTTTTTTTATGTTTTTCTGCAGTTTTTGCACGGGTGAATGCAGGTATATCAATATATCGGGAAAAGCAATTTGCTGCTGCATAATATCAAAGAGCCGCTGGTAGAGCTGGAATTCTTCTTCCGGCAAATTAATTTTTGCAAACAACAGGCATTTGGTGAAAATATAATCGGAAACGGTAATGCTTTGAAAGAGGTCGCTGGTGTGTATCATATCTTTTAGCTGCTTGTACCGTTCAGCCATGAAAAACAGTTCCAGCGGGAAGGCATTTTGTTTTGGGTTCTCGTAAAATTTCGGAAGAAAAGGGTTATCGGCAAATTGTTCCAGGATAAGGCGGGCATTCAGTTTTTTGGCGAGCAGGTGCGCCAGCGTTGTTTTGCCTGCGCCAATGTTTCCTTCAATAGCGATGTAATGGTATTGCATTGGCTTTCAAAATTAAAAGCGGCATTTACTTTTTTGCTGAAATTTTATGCACAGCCAGTTTGTCTTTACATTCCGCCAGTAATTCATTCATTGTCTTTTTATATTCAGGGTGTATGATGTTGCCGGCAATTTCCGCCAGTGGTGTTAATACAAATCTCCTTTCCGCCAAACGCGGGTGCGGAATGGTAACCACTGCCGATTCATAAATTATTTCATTCGTGCATATTTGTTTTTTCAGTTGTCTCATGGAACCTCGCCATGTACATTCTCCTGTGTGAGAAAAATTATCATGCTCGGTTTCATTCATTAATAAAATATCAATGTCAATGATACGGGGCGCCATTTTAAAGCTGCGTTGCCTGCCCATACTGCTTTCTATGGCCAGCAGTTGCTGCATCAGCGCATCAGGCTCCAGCAAGGTGCTTACGGATAAAGCCTGGTTGTAAAAATCGGGCTGTTCCGCAAACCCCCAGGCGGCCGTTTGGTATATGGAAGATGTGCTGCCGATGCTGCCGCAATGTTTTTCAACAAGCGCCGCTGCTGTGCGCAGGTTTTGTAAACGGTTGCCCAGGTTACTGCCGGTAAGCAAAAAAGCCATATTCATACAGATTGCAAATATGGCCTTAAAAATCTTTATTTAGTGTTTCTGTATCACATTGCAGTGAATGAACTGCGTTGATTATTTTCATTCATAATGCATTGGCTGGCCTCAAAACCAGGTTTGAGGTGGTTCTTCCGGGGTTAACCTGGCGGCAATAACCGCCATATTTGTTTCAGGCGGTTCTTCCTTTTTCCCGGCTGCCGCATTTTCCGGCGCGTCTGCTTTTTGATGCACCTGGGAAATGGCGCCTTTTATAATACTGCCTTTGTGAATAATGGCCTCACGTGCAAAAATATTTCCATGCACCTCGGCGTTTTTATGTGCATAAACTTTTTCTTCACAATACAGGTTTCCTTTAACCATGCCTTTCACTACAATTTTTTTTGCATAAGCATTGCCGTTTAATATGCCGTTTCTTCCAATAGTCAGCGTATTGTTGGCAATAATGTCGCCATTAACAGTACCGGCAATCTTTCCGTCGTCTTCGGCAGAAATGTTGCCGTTAATTGTGGTGTTCTTTGAAATGTAAAAGGTGCGCCAATGCAAAAACAACGCTTTCATTTTGGAAATTTATGCAATAAAAATTTAACCCTGCTCAAATATGGAGACAGATGTGGTTGCATTGCCAAGGTCAAGCCCTATGCAGCGGGCAGGGTTGTTGTCTGATACCCGGAGTGAATTGTACAAATAACCCAGGCTGGCAACTGTTTCAGGGTTTGGCACCACTTCCACCGGGATAAAATCTTTAAATTCTTCGGCAACAAGATCAGTAAGCTCACGATAATTGGCGCCGCCGCCCATCAGGTAAATTTTAGAACAATGTTCAAGATCGCTGTCCGCGAAATGTTTTCTTATAAGCGGTGATATCACTTCGCGGTAATACTGCTCCAGCAATGTGCGCTTCAATTCTTTAAGGTCTATCCGGCGCCTGTTGGTGAAAAGAGAGCCATTCAAAAAAGCCTCATCCATCTGGTGCTCATTTTTCATGTCCAAAAAATACTGCGTATTCAATTCCCTGGCAAGGTTGTTTGTTACATACCGTATGCCATGAGAACTGAAACAGGTGCGGTGCACAAGCCCGTCGTTGGTTGCAAAGCCGCCTTCTACCGTTCCAAACCCAAAGCTTATGGCGATAAAGTTTTTCGTTAAGTCGGGAGCGTGCACTTTTTTAAGCCCGATAATGCCGCCTACAATTTCCGGTATCACATCGTAGGCGTCCACCTCGAATGTATTTTTCTTTACACCTCCGTTTACATTGAATGTGGCGGTGTCATGCTCAATCATAAAATGCCTGCGGGAGAGGTGTTGCCCGGCAGCGTGTTTATAAACGTTATACGTGGAAAGCGGCAACCCAACGGTTACGGTAAAGGGTTGTTGCACTTTGCTTAAAACATTTACCATGGCGGCCCTGAACAATATGTCAAAATCTTCTTCGTCAGGTGCAGCATTCACCACGCGGCCGGCATTAATTGCATTTCGCCTTGCCATATTTCCAACAAGATACCAGGTTTCATTCTTCTTGATTTTTAAACCGTTCAGGAGGTCTTTTGCAGCGTTTTGCGTATTGCCATAGGCTGTTTCAAAAACGCTGGGAAATGTGATAACATTATGTTGCACGACAGATAGTTTTTGTGAAAATAAGCTTTTTGTATATTTTGATCTCAACCATTGTATAAGTAATAGTAAAATAATAAATGATGAAGTGAAAAAATGGAAGCATATTGATATAACGAAACCTGTATGGCATCCGGATATTCTTTTTAATGCATGAGGCCGGTTAAGATATGTTACCGCAGGAAAGAAATAAAAAAGCGTTTTATTCGCCGAATAAAACGCTTTCCGTCAGTGTATTTTTGATGGTATTATTCTTTCACCCTTTCTACGTAGTCGCCGGTTTTGGTGTTGATGCGGATAATTTCCCCATCGTTCACAAATAAGGGCACCTGTATGGTGGCGCCCGTTTCAACGGTGGCGGCTTTTAAAGCCCGGGTAGCTGTATCGCCACGCAGGCCCGGCTCGGTATAAGTGATTTTTAAAGCAATTTTTTCCGGTAATTCGGCAGAGATGGGTTGCTCTGTTTCTGTATTAACGCTTACAAAAACCTCGCCGCCTTCCTTTAAAAACTGCGGCGCATCAATCATCCCTTCCGCCAGGGCTATCTGTTCAAAAGTTTCATTATCCATAAAGTTGTAGCCACTGTCGTCTTTATATAAAAACTGGTAAGTCTTTTTTTCAACCCTTACAGGAAAAATATTTTCACCGCTGTTCCAGGTTTTTTCAATGGTGCGGCTGTTATCTACGCCTTTCAGTTTAGCCCAAACCTTAGCGGCGGCGCGGGCTGTTTTGTTTTCTCCAAACTCAACTACGGCATACAGGCTGCCATCGAGTTTCAATATCATTCCGCGGGAAATATCTGCTGTTGTTGCCATACTTTACTTTTTAATAGGGCGGCAAAAGTATGGATTCAATTTTAAAAACAGAAACCTTGCCGGCAAAGAGGCTATACCGTTAATTTTACCGCGAAGAGCGTGAAGATATTCATACAGGTATTTTAACGCCGTAATTATTATATGAAGCAAAAACCGGTACACAAAGCCATGCAGGGCTTTTTAGACGGGCAGGTTGTTCTGATTGACAAGCCTTTGCACTGGACATCGTTTGATGCGGTGAAAAAAATAAGGATTCTCACAGGCGTCTCAAAAGTAGGCCATGCCGGCACTTTAGACCCGCTGGCAACCGGGCTGTTGATTATTTGCACTGGCAGGTTTACCAAAAAGATAAATGAATATATGGGGATGGAAAAGGAATACACCGGCACATTTACCATTGGCGCCAGAACGCCCACTTTCGATCTGGAAAGCGAACCTGCTGATTTTAAAGGCATTCATCATATTTCAGAAAGCGATTTATGGCAGGCAGCGCTGTCTTTTACCGGGGAAATATTACAAACGCCGCCCATTCATTCAGCCATAAAAAAAGATGGCAAACCTGTTTACCTGCTGGCAAGGAAAGGGGAGGAGGTAAAACTTGAACCGAGAAAAATAAATATCAGCGTATTTGATATTGTAAAAACAGCGTTCCCTGTTGTGGCATTCAGGGTGGTTTGTTCTACGGGAACGTATATAAGAAGCCTTGCCAGCGATTTTGGCAAAGCGCTTGGCACCGGCGCTTATTTAAGCAGCCTGAGAAGAACGCGTATTGGCAACTTTTTGGTGGAAGACGCTTTGTTGCCCCTGCAGCTTGAGGAAAAAATAATCAGTTTAAAAGCGGCATCAGAAGGGGAGGCCAATGCCTAACTGAACGGCATAGTTATTTCTTTTGGCGCTGATAAGTTTGCCTTCATCGTTATACTTGTCAAATTCATGGTTGCGCCAGGTGAAATGGGCAATATCAAGCCAGCCATTGTTTTCAAGGCGTGCAGGGTCTTTCAGCTTAATGCCCATATCAACCCGTATTAAAAAATAATTAAAGTCGAAGCGCAGGCCGGTGCCCACGCCTATGGCAACATCTTTGCCGAGCCTGTTTATGCTAAATTCACTTTTTGGGTTATCCGTGTCTTTTCTCACATTCCATATATTGCCGGCATCCACAAAGAATGCGCCGCCCAGGTTTAAGCTTGAATAATGTGCAATGGGGTAACGGTATTCCACATTTGCTTCCAGCTGCATATCGCCATACCTGTCTGTGAAAGTGGTGGACGTGTCGCTTAACAAAGAAGATCCCAGGCCTAACTGCCGCAGGCCCCAGGCCCGCATGCTGTTTGGCCCGCCGGCTATAAACTGTTTGTAAAACGGCAGGGTAATGCCCAGGCTTTGCGATACATGGTAATTGTACCCAATGCCTGCAAAAGCGCGGGTGGCAAGCACCGTTTTATGCATGTTGATGGTTTTCCTGTACTCTGCTTCTGCTTTTACAAATTCATAAATCCTGTCGCTTATTTTATATAACCAGGGTACGCTCAGCTCGCTTGAAAAGCGCACATAATTGGTAATATTTGTTTTGCCGGGATAGGTTATAACCAGGCTTCCCCTTGCGCTTATAACCTTGCCGGTGTTAAAGGAGTTGCGCAAAAAAGGATTTTGTTCAAAAGCCTGCACCAGCAGGGGCAAAGTGTCTAAAGCGTATAATTCGATGTTAGGAAAACGTGTTTGCCATACTTTATTTTTCTTTTTCCAGTCGTAACCATAATCGGCAACAAAAGAACGCAGGCGGAAATAATCCCTTCTGTCAGCATAAGAAGCATTGGCGCTTATAACGGTTCTGCCAAAATCGAAGCGGCCCGGCCGTTTTATTTTAAATGGAATGAAAGCCCTGGGGAAACTGTAGGTTTGACCGAGCGAGATCTGGAATGCCTGTATGAGCGAATTGGTTTGCGATTGATTAAGGCTGAGCTCAACGCCATTTACAAAGCTGGTGGACGATTGTACAGCATTGTGCCAAACATTCCTGTTACGGTAAGTAGTGTTTAATGCCAGCCCAAAAAAGTTGGAAGAAGTAAGCACATCGCCGGTATTGCGGCTTGCTTCCAGGTTATAGCTGATGTTTTGTTTCCTGTCGGGGTACAGGAAATAATATATATCAAGCGAATCGCCCCTTATAACCGTTCTTGTATCCACCTGTTTCCATGCCCCGGTTTGGTTTAGGGTATTTACCGTTTTATAAAACAGGTTATCATTATATAAACGCTCGAAATGAAGGAAGTTGAACTGCCTGAAAATCTTGGGCCTGAACAAGCCCTGCATGTAATAAACTGAGTAGTTTCTGAAATTATGTGTTTTATAAAGGGCTGTATGTTTTAAAATGGTATCAGGCAATTCCGTAATATAGGTTTCAGGAAAATAATAAATATTGCCGGTATAAAACCGCCTGAGAAAAGAAGTGTCCTGGGTTGAATTGGCTGTATCGGCCAGGCGGCGCTGCTGAATGGAAACGGTTGCGGCTGGGTTTTCCTGTTTTTTTTGCTGCGCCTGCTCTGCCAGCCGCATTTGCTCAAAAGGGTCAACGGTAAGGTTAAGTAAAGCAATATTGCCTGTGTCCACTACGGTAACAAGATTGCTGCGTTGCAGCAAATAATATCCCCTGCTCCTGTAAATATCTACCAGGCGGTCTAATTCTGCACCTAACACTTCTTTTGAATAAGGTGTTTTGCCCGGAGTTATTTTGCTGGCCTTTGATGTGATTTTTGCAATGCGCTGCAACCCTGTATTTTGAAGATCGTAGCCAAAGGAATCTATAATTACCCTTTTGCCCACATCAATGTTCATTTCTACGGTTGTACGGTACTGCGGCGGTTTACTGCCTTTACGCACTGTGTCTATATGAAATGTATCACTTATTGCCGTATTAAAATAGCCTTGTGAAAACAGGAAGCTGTTCATAAAGCTGCGCGTGGTGCTTATAAAAGATGTGTCGAATACAGGCGGTTTTTTTAAAATATAACGGTAGCCAAGCTTTTGTACCCGCCTTGCATACAGGCTGTCTGACCAATAACTTACCAGATTTTCCTGTAGCCGGGCTTCTTCATCTTTGCTTATTTTTCCATCTATATTTATTTTATTGTTATATACAAAAGGGGTATCAACCGGATAATTTTTTACTTTGACCCGGTTAATGGCAAACAGGAATTTTTCTTCTGTACAGGATTGCAACAATAAAATGAAGGATAGAAAAATTAAGGTATGTAAAATTTTTGTTCTACTCAAAATCATATTAAATGCTCAGCAGGAATGAAGTCAAATATATCCAAAGTTTAGGCCACAAAAAAAACCGCGATGCCGAAGGTTGTTTTGTGGCTGAAGGGGTAAAGATCGTTGGTGAACTAATACAGGCAGGATTTGTTACGAAAAAAATTTATGCGCTGCCGGATTGGGCCGCTGCTAATAAAAATATAGATAATATGATCGAAGTGGATGAGGCCGGTTTAAAACGCGTATCCAACCTTGAAACGCCCAATAAAGTAGTTGCTGTGGTTGAAAAAAAGAAGCTGCCGAAAAATCCCGTTTTTGAAAATAAGATTACGCTTGTGCTCGATGGCATACAGGATCCCGGGAATCTTGGCACCATTATAAGGACGGCAGACTGGTTTGGCATTGAAAGCATAATTGCATCGTTCGATACCGCAGATGTTTATAATGCCAAGGTGGTGCAGTCAACCATGGGCAGCATAGCGCGTGTAAATGTGATTTATACTGATTTGCATAAATTTTTATCTGCCAGTAAAATGCCTGTTTATGGCGCCATGCTTAACGGCGAAGATATTTCCGCCATAAAAAAAATGAATGAATGTTTTGTGGTGATAGGCAATGAAGGCAAGGGTATCAGGGAAGATATTCAATTCTTCATTCAAAAGAAAATATCCATTCCGAAAATTGGCGATGCAGAATCTCTTAATGCCGCCGTGGCAGCGGGGATTGTGCTGTACTGTTTAAGGTGTAAGGTTTAGAAAGTTTGAATGTTTACGGGTTCCAGAGTTCACGCGTTAGCGCTGCACGTGAAAATTATATTCGGCCTTATCTTAACCTGCAACCTGTGAACCTGTAAACTCGTGAACTTTTAAACTATTAAAGCCGCCCCATTTGCTTCAGGAAAGAAACATGGGAAATTACTGCCTGGTACATGCGCGGGTATTCAACATACGTAATATTATATTCACGGCAGGCCTGCTTTATTATTTTGCTGATGGCAGGATAATGAATATGTGAAATTTTGGGAAACAGATGATGCTCAATCTGGAAATTTAGTCCGCCCACAAGCCAGGAGATAACGGGGTTTTGTGTGGCAAAATTAGCCGTTGTTTTTAACTGGTGAATAGCCCATTCATCGTCCATTTTACCGGAGGCTTCATTTGGCATGGGAAAATGGGTGTGTTCCACCGTATGCGCCAACTGGAATACAATGCTTAAAATAAAGCCGGCTACCAGGGTCATTATCAAATAACCAATAATGGTATCGCCTACGCCTACCTCAGCCATGGGTATAACGATAAAAATTGAGTAGCTGATAATTTTGTACAGCCAGAAATAGAAATGGTCTTTTATGGCCATTTTCTTTAATGGCATATCTCCGATTTTGCGGGTGAAATATTTTTTATAATCGGCAAAAAATATCCAGTATATGTAGAGCCAGCAATAGAAAAACCAGAAATACCAATGCTGAAAGCGGTGAAATTTATATTTCTTTTGAGTTGATGCCATTCTTAAAAAGGGCTTTGCATCAATATCATCATCCACACCGTCAATATTTGTATAAGCATGGTGGATAATGTTATGCTTTACATTCCACATAAAATGGCTTCCGCCCAAAAATCCAAGCGTTACAGCAGCCATTTTATTCAGAACAGGGCTTTTGCTAAAACTGCCGTGAGCGCCATCGTGCATAATATTAAAACCTATGGAAGCCACGGTGCCGCCAAGCAATATGCATTCCATAACAGCCCAAAATGCTGAAGGCGTGAAAAATACAAGGTGCACGTATAAAAATATAAGCGCCGAAATTAAAATAACAGCCTTTGTCCAAAGTTTGTAATTGCCCGCAGTTGATTTGCCTGTTGATTCAAAATAGTATGTAATACGATTTTTTAATTCCGTATGGAAAGAAGGCTTTAATTGCGCAAATTTGGGAGTAACGTTCATGAGAAGAAAACGGCTTTTAAAAAATTGAGCCGCAAATGTAATAAACTTATGGGTTAAGGTTTATGCAATATTGTCATTTAACTGTAGCTTTTTATTTAAATAAATTATCGAACAGCCTGATGATGTTCCTGAAACGTGAAGCGTAGTTTGCTGAAAATATTGAGAGCAGGGCCAATATATTTTTTTTAATAACATAAGTATAATAAGGCGGTTTTTCAATTTCGACAGGATTAAATAATTCTTTAAACCGTACTAAATTATTACTGCCGCCATAGCTTATATTATAATATTCTTTGTTTTCGTTATAAAAGCAATCCTGCATGGCATAGAAATGCAGTTTGGCCGGTGGCGACTCGTTGGGATGGTAGCCGGTCACTCTTAATGCACTGGTATAATGGTAATACGATTGCCCATCCTTCACAACGAAAACTGCATTTACAAGCTTGTTATTTAAATAGGCTGTGTACCAGTCGCACAGGTTGTATTTTTTGCCTTCTTTATAAATAGCTTCATATATTTTAAAAGGCCGAAAGCCATAACCTTTGTTATCTGTAACCTCGCTAAACAGCAACCGTATATCGTTCAATGCATTTTCATCGGCTTTTTTATATATAAACCCCACTCTTTCCGATAAAACCATTTTACGGCGGCATTGCATTTTAAAACCTGCAAGCAATTCTTTTTCGGGCTTGTTGTAAATATTCAGGTTTGCTTTGTCTTTTACATGATATGGAAAATATACCTTTTCTTCAAAGTCTTTATCTGTTTGCAGCATATTTATAACGGGGGAATTATCGGCAGGCCTTATTTGCAAATATGTGTAGCCTTGTTTAACGGAAAAGTTTTTCAAACTGCTTATTAAAGGCTGCATGTCTATACCGGTTGCCAGCAAAACAGGACCGCCTTCAATAATGCCTATTTTAAGCGGGGAAATACCAATTTCAATAATGGCCGCATACGCTATATCCTGCCCGTTGGCCACGTATTTTATAAAGCGGGTTCCTGATAAGAATGAATTATACTCATTTGATGTATAGTATGGAAACTGGTTGAATACAGCGGTTACATTTTTAAGTTTTTCATTCCAGCTTATTGCTTCATTTTTTGATATGGGTGTCCAAGACATTAGATTAGTAAAATTGAAGGATGCACAATTTATTCCAATTTAGCAAACTAAAAATCAAAAAAGCCTCTAAATAGCCACAAATATGGATTAGAAACTTTTTGTTATTTCACCTAAATAAGTGAATTTGGATGCAATTTACCTCATCGGTTATGCAGGTACAGCAAATGGCTACACATTTCCAATCATATCAAACTCCTTCTCATCGTCATAAAAATTATCAATTTTGTCCAGAGACTGCAAGGCTGCATAAATTGAAAATAAAAAACTTAAATTTATTTTGCAGATTTTTTTAATACCTTATCTGGTAAGAACTTAACATTCATGCTTTATGACCTTTGCCATCTTTGTTTATTATCTTCTTTTAGCAGTTATTGCAACAGGCAGTTATTTTTACAGGCACACGTACAATAACCTTACTGAAAAGAATACCCAGCTTGAACGCAAAAATAACAGGATAGAATTAGAATCAAAAGCTTTCAGCAGCCAAATGAACCCGCACTTTATTTATAATTCATTAAGCGCTGCCCAATACCTTATAATGGTAAATGAAAATAAAAAGGCGTTTGATTACCTGTCAGACTTTTCGCTGCTGCTTAGGCAAATGTTTGAAAATGCCAGGAAACCCGAAGTATCGCTGGCTGATGAACTGACTTTTATAAAAAGGTATATAGAACTGGAACGGCTTCGGTTTAACGAAAGTTTCGACTATGCCATTAATCTTAATAATATAATAGAGCCCAAAAATATTTATATACCTACCATGATGGTGCAGCCCCTGGTTGAAAATGCGGTACGGCATGGACTGGCCCCAAAAAAGCACAATGGCGTTCTGCATATTGATTTCTATATGGATAAACTTTTAATCTGCAAGGTTGATGATAACGGCCTTGGCTTAAAACAAGACTTTCAAAGCAATCCCAATTATGAAAGGTCGGCGCTTAAAATTATTAATGAGCGCATTAAGGTAATGAATGAAACCTCAGAAATTAAAGCTTATATTGGTTTTGTAGATAAAAAAGCGAACGGAGGAGAAGGGCTTTTGGTAGAATTGGGCCTTCCCTTTCAAAATATTTAATAAGTTTTATATCCATCTTTCAAAAAATTTATTATAATTGCTGTCTATGAGAAACGTTAGAGTTGCAATTTTGGATGATGAAGTATCCAATATCGAAATACTGAAAAGTATTATCCTAAGCTGCGAAAATGTAGAAGTTGTTTGGATTGCAGACAACCTGGATGATGCTTTGGCTAATATTGAGAAAGAAAAGGTGGATGTTATCTTTATGGATATACAAATGCCGCCTTATACTTCTTTTGAGTTATTGCCAAAAATCCCCAAAATTGATTTTGAGATTGTTTTTGTTACGGCCTACCAGGAATATGCCATACGTGCCCTGAAGATGGCCGCGATGGATTATATATTAAAACCCATTAAAACTTCCGATATTGTTGCCGCCATTGAAAAGGTGAGAAACAAACAAAACAAATACGGGGAAATAACAGGGCTCATCAAAAATTATTTTACAAATTCTCCAGAGAATTTTTCAAAAATAGTGGTGCATGTTGCCGATGGCTATGATATTGTTGACATCAGCAAAATAATGTACATAGAAGCTTTGGACAGTTATTCCAAAATAAAGCTTACCGGCAATGTAAGTTATGTGGCATCGAGGTCGTTAAAAGATTTTGAAGAACTGCTTACTGAAAAAGGTTTTTACCGTGTGCATAAATCCTATCTTATTAATATAAGGCACATGATAAAAATTGTAAAAGGCGTAGGCGCATCAATTATAATGACTGATGGTGCATCTATACCCATCTCCGCCCGCAAAAAAGATGTTTTCTTCGAAGAACTAAAAGGCGTTATTTCTTTCTAAACTATTGTTTTACATACACTTCAATTGTACCGTTTGTTGGCCTTCTTGGCGCAAGAAAGCTGTCTGTTTTCCTGTAATAAACCTGCAATGAATCCCTTATTCTGAAAGGAAAGAAATTATTCAGCGAAGGAATGTATTCAAACAAAACAACATCATATTGTTTGTTTTTTATTTTGCTGCAATAATCATCGCATTGTTTATTGAACATGCAAACGCCGAGGTGGTCCCACAAGGGGTGGTTTTCACCGGTTTCCAGTTTGTAACCAAACTCATAATCCAGCGGCGTTAATTCGGTCATATTCAAAACGGCTGCATTCCTGCCTTGCAGCCCGGGCATTTTTTTCAGCCTTTGTATGCCTGCTATGGTAGATGGCGGCAGGTAGATTTTTTGAAACGATTTGAGTGAATCTATCGTAGCCCAGGTGCTTTCATCTTCATAATAACTGGAATCGAGGTTGAGCATGTATGTGTAACGGTTAATTACATTTTCAGCAGGCAATGAATCTTTTTTTTCCACAACCGGGGCAGGTGGAAAAATGCGCATGGCGATCCTGTTGATATATTGCCAGTAACCGGCCGACCACCAGAATAAAATAAGTATGGTCAATCCCAAAAAATAAGAAAAACGGTTGAAATTAATGGACGTTATCTCAGATAAGCCTGTAATAATGTAAGCCAGGGCAAAACTGTGAAAGAAAATATTATTATCAGGCGGCGTATAGCTTGTTACACCAAAAATTAATGCTTCCGCTAAAATGCCCAGCGTAAGCAGCAGGAAGATCATTTCATGCCTGTCAGAAAAAAAACTGCGGTTATTTTTTATTTTAAAGGCGACAATTACAGCAATCAATAAAAAATAAAATTTTATCCATTGCGAAGCGCCAAAAAGCTCACCCAATATATCAGCGCCCGAAATTCTCGCTGTGTGTGGCGGTTGCCCATGATTAAACCAGTAACCGAAACTGTATTGTGTAAAAGGTAAAATTACCAGTACAGCGATAATGATGTAAAGCAGAAAAAAAAGAAAAAGATCTTTCCATTTTTTTGTAATGATCGCATGGTATAAAACCAGTGCTGCGGCAATGGCGAATCCTAAAAATCCGCCGTCCTGTTTGGTGAAAAATGATGCAAAAAGAAAAAAGCAGCTTAAGAGCAAAAGTGTATATTTCTTTTTGTTTTCACTATTTAAAAAGCCCAGCAAAAAATTCAGGCCAGCCATTTGCCATATAATAACAGAATTATTGTACCAGGGCCAGAAATTGGGCAGAATATAGGAGAGGCAAAAAACAATTATCGCGGCAATTCTTGTCCCGTCAGGAAGCCGCAGTTTTTTTAAGATGCCCCTGAAAGAAAAGCAGCATATAAAATTCAGGAATACCTGCGCCTTTACCAGCGTAATAAGATAAGGGCCAAAAATTTTGAAGAAAACAGCCGGAACAACCCAGTAGCCGAAACCCATAGGCAAACCAAAATCACGGTAAGGCACCTGCCCGAGATACAGCCTGTAAGCGCCTTCCCACGAAAGAAAAATATTTACCCTGTAGGGAAAATTCATGAAAAGAGGGATGCAGCAAAAGAAGATAATGATAAATAAATCTGAATTTCTGAGCCAGTTATTTTGAGAAACAGAAAGATTGAACTTCATTTCGTTATAAAATTATAGAATCAGTTTGAATATCGTTTAACGTTAAAAATAACACGCATATAGGATAAAACGGAATATTCACTTAAAAGGAAATAAAAAATTTTCCCTCCTGTTTTAATTTAGTCCGCGATATTAAAAAATTTAATTGGTATGAATTGTATATCCAATGCCGCTGATGGGCTAAAAGCGCTTATAAAACAGCATAACAACGCTTATGCTTTAGCGGCCCTGGCCTCCAATCTCTGCCCCGATAATCCTTTTAAGATGGATATTCTGAAAAAAAGCGCTGTGCAAATTACCCGGTATGCCTGAAAATGCTGGTTATAACGTGTTCTTCAAATGCAGGGAGGAAGGTAAGAAAGCCGTGCAATAACTTTATCAAAAAAACCAACGCCGTTAATTAGATGCGAATTTTATATCCGGAGGCTGATGAGAAGAAAATATCAAACCTCCTTACCCTGAAAGGAAAAGACATAGTGATTGTAGGCATACAGCCCTGGTATTATCACGTGGGAAGCAACTGTAAAGACATTGCTTTACGGCTTGCTGAGCATAACAGGGTGTTATATATAAATAAACCTTTGAACAGAAAAACCTGGGTTTCAAAAAATAAAGATGAAGGCGTTCAACTGCATTGCAGCGTTGTGAAAGAGCATGGCAATAAGATGGAGAAGATCAGCAAAAACCTGTGGCAGTTTTTCCCGGCCTCCATTATTGAGTCTATAAACTGGCTGCCTTCAACTTCGGTTTTTAAAAAGATTAACTACATTAATAACAGGCGTTTTGCAAAAGATATAGAAGGGGCAATGAAGGAGCTCGGTTTTACGGATATAATATTGTTTAACGATAATGATATTTTCAGCGGTTATTATCTTAAAGAATTATTATCGCCGTCATTATATGTGTATTATTGCCGCGATTATTTAAGAGGCTTCGATTACTGGAAAAAGCATTGCGACGTTTTGGAGCCCGAGCTTATTGAAAAGGCTGATGTGGTGGTAACCAATTCAGAATATTATGCGGATTACTGCGGCCGTTATAACGCATCGTCTTATTACATTGGGCAGGGCTGCAATACAAAGCTTTTTAATGCTGGCGCAGATTATGAAGTGCCTGCCGATATGCAGAATATTCCGTACCCTGTTATTGGCTATACCGGCGTATTGGACCTTGAAAGGCTTGATGAAAATATTATTGCAGCTATTGCCCAAAAATATGCCAGTGCAAATATTGTTTTGGTGGGGCCGGAGCAGGATAATTTTAAAAATTCCCGTTTGCATAAGTACAGTAATATCCATTTTCTGGGAAGAAAGAATTTGCCGGAACTGCCGGCTTATGTAAATGCTTTTGACGTTTGCATTAACCCGCAGGTGAAAAATGAGATCACCAAAGGAAATTATCCTTTAAAGATTGATGAATATCTCTCTATGGGCAAGCCTGTTGTGGCAACAAGAACAGAAGCTATGCGCATGTTTGAGCCATTTACTTATCTTTCTGATTCCCCCGGCGAATTTACCGGCCTTATTGAAAAAGCGCTTACGGAAGACAGTGATAAACTAAGAACGGAACGCATAGTTTTTGCCAGTTCGCACACATGGGAAAAATCTGTTGAAAAACTAAGCGCTATTATTAATAAATACTTAAGTTAGGCACAATGGTTACATCTGGTTCAATAGAAAATAATAAATCTGTGTTACAGTATATAAGCCTGCTTCGCCCGAAGCACTGGATAAAAAATTCGTTTCTTTTTCTCCCGCTGTTCTTTTCAGGCGAAGTGTTCAATATTCAAAAATTACTGTCGTGTTTTGCCGGCCTGATGGCTTTCTCTTTTACAGCCAGCGCCATTTATATAATTAATGATTACATGGATATAGAAGCGGATAAGAAGCACCCTGTTAAGTGCGCAAGGCCATTGGCTTCGGGCGCCGTTTCTAAAAAATCGGCCATCACATTATTTGTAAGCTGTGTGGTAGCAGGCATAACAATAGCAGCGCTTGTAAAGGGCAAATTCCTTTTTGTTTTAATGCTGTATTTTGTAATGAACCTGGGTTATTCCCTCGGCCTTAAAAATATATCCATTCTTGATATTGTGCTGGTGGCCATAGGCTTTGTTTTGCGCATTAAGGCAGGCGGTGTTATTGCAGAAATAGGCATATCGCAATGGCTCATGATCATGGTGTTTTTGCTTGCCATGTTCATGGCAATTGCAAAACGCCGCGACGATGTGTTAATTAAACTTGATTCAGGGCTTGATATGCGCAAAGCCATTAAAGGGTATAACCTTGAATTTTTAAATGCCATGCTTTCTCTGTTTACCGGCATCATCATCATAGCCTATATCATGTACACCATTTCGCCTGAAGTAATGCAGCACTGGAATACATACAGGCTTTATTATACAGCTTTGTTTGTTATAGTGGGGCTGATGCGGTATTTGCAGATAACATTCATTGAAAAGGACAGTGGCTCACCAACCGATCTTTTATACAAAGACAAATTTTTACAGGCAACGCTGGTTTTATGGATAATAAGTTTTTACCTCATCATTTATTTACCAGACGTTTCAATATTTAAATAATGGCACAGAAGAACATAGCAAACTGGGGAAATTACCCGGTTATAGAAAGCAATGAGCGCAGCTTTAGTTTTGATGACCAGTTGGAGCATCTGGTAGAAGAAAGCGATCACTTTATACCACGTGGCAATGGCCGCTGCTATGGCGATGCTTCGCTGGCGGAAGAAACCATCAGCACTTTAAAATATGATAAAGTACTTTCTTTTGATACGGTGAATGGCATACTGGAATGCCAGAGCGGGCTTACCCTTGATAAGATACTGGAAATAATTGTGCCCAAAGGCTGGTTTCTGCCGGTTACGCCCGGAACGAAATTTATTACGGTTGGCGGTGCGGTAGGCAGCGATGTACATGGAAAAAATCATCATGTTGACGGTTCTTTTTCCAGCCATATTATGGAGATGCAGTTAATACTGGCTGATAGCTCAACTATTATTTGCTCCCCGGAAAAGAATGCAGACCTGTTTGAAGCCACCTGCGGCGGTATGGGCTTAACAGGTTTGGTTACGAGGGTTAAATTCAGGCTGAAAAAAATTGAAACTTCATACATTAAACAAAAACAAATAAAGGCAGAGAGCCTTGATGATATTATCCGTTTGTTTGAAGAATATAAGGATTATACTTATTCTGTAGCCTGGATAGACTGTTTAAAAAAAGGCAAACATTTTGGCAGGAGCATTCTTATACTGGGCGAACATGCAAAAGTGGAAGACCTGCCTGAAAAATTAAAATCAGACCCGTTGAAACTTCCAAAAAAAATTAAACTAAATTTCCCCTTTAATCTTCCTTCTTTCGCATTGAATCAATTTACTGTTAAAGCCTTCAACTTTTTATTTTACGGCAAAAATTTTAAGAAGGAAATTGACAATGTTGTTTCTTATGAACCTTTTTTCTATCCTTTAGATGTTATGCATAATTGGAATAGAATGTATGGCAAGCGAGGATTCGTGCAATATCAATTTGTTCTGCCGTTAAACAGTAAACAAGGATTGATAGAGATAGTTAAAAAAATTAATGAAAGAAATATGGGCTCATTCCTTACTGTATTGAAAGTATTTGGCCAGCAGGAAAGCATTATTTCTTTTCCGAAGGAAGGATATACGCTGGCGCTTGATTTTCCTGTAAGAAAAGGCTTATTTGAATTTTTAGATGAGCTTGATCAGGTGGTGTTACAATATGGTGGAAGATTGTATATGAGCAAAGATGCACGCATGAAGCCCGAAGTGCTGAAAGCCGGCTATCCGGAATTAGATACATTCAGGCAGATTGTAAATAAATATAACCCTACAAATAAGATACGATCTGTTCAATCAAAAAGGCTGGGTTTAACTGCATAAAATGCAGAGCCGTTTGTATTTTTAACCGTTCAGGTAACGTAACCAGGAATGATAGGGAAGATAACTGCAGAAGAATGCTCTGCCTTCATTAGCCGGTAAACAAAAAATTGCCCCAACAGCTTATTTAATTATGCCAACAGTTTTAATATTAGGTGCCACTTCCGATATGGCAGTAGCCATTGCACGAAAAATGGCGGAAAAAGGAAACAACATACAACTGGCAGCAAGAAATGCTAACCGTTTGCTGGCTTTACAATCCGATATTTCGGTACGCTATGCCGTAAACTGTACCATACACGAATTTGATGCAACGGATTTTGCAACGCATGCTTCATTTTACGAGTCATTAATACCAAAACCGGATGTTGCGATTTGTGTGTTTGGTTATATGAGCGATACAGTGGCGGCCGGTAAAAACTGGGAGGAGAGTTTCAAAATGATCAACAGCAATTATACAGGCGCCGTATCTGTTTTAAATATTATTGCAGAGGATTTCGCCGCGCAAAACAGCGGCGTTATTGCTGGTATAAGCTCTGTGGCAGGGGAGCGGGGCAGGCAAAGTAATTATATTTATGGCAGCGCAAAGGCTGGTTTTACGGCATATTTATCGGGATTGCGAAACCGGCTGTACAAGAATAATGTGCATGTGGTAAGTATTTTGCCGGGCTTTGTAAATACAAAAATGACCGAAGGTTTAAAATTGCCGCCTTTGCTTACTGCAGAGCCCGGAGATGTGGCTGCAGCCGTGGAAAAAGCAATAAGAAAAAAGCAGAATGTTGTTTATGTAAAATGGTTTTGGAAATGGATAATGCTGATTATAAAATCCATTCCTGAAAATATGTTTAAGAAGAAGAACTTATGACATCTGATAAACTGCAAATGAAACCGAGCATGATAATTTTTTCTCACACAGGAGGAATGTGCATAGCGAGGTTCTCCCGAAGCAAGTTCGGGACAGGCATGAGGCCATTGAAAAATCAAACTTGTACGAATGAAAACTGCCGATATAGCTTTTTTTGATTTTGACGGAACCATTACTTCAAAAGATTCCCTCGCAGAAATTTTGAAGTTCATTAAAGGAAAGTTCAGCTATTATGCAGGTATTCTTGTTTTATCTCCTGTAATTGTTGCGTATAAGATTGGCATACTTTCCAATCATACAGCGAAAGAAATTTTGCTGGCCTATTTTTTAAAGGATCTTGATGTAAAGAAATTCAATGCGCTTTGCGTGGAATTTACAGAAAAGAAACTGCCTGGCATACTCAATAAAAGTGCCCTGCTCGAAATACGAAGGCACATGCAGCAAAATACACAGGTTGTAATAATTTCTGCATCGGCAGAAAACTGGCTGGCGCCATGGTGCACAAAATATAATATTACATGCATTGCTACCCGGCTGCAGGTAAAGAACGGAAAACTTACCGGCAAAATTGAAGGCCGCAATTGTTCAGGAAAAGAAAAGGTGCGGCTTATTAAAAATAACTATGTGCTTTCTGATTATAAAAAGATTTATGCTTACGGCGATTCGCCCGATGACCTTCCCATGCTGGCCTTAGCAACAGAGAAAAATTATAAACCGTTCAGGAAATATTTCTATTAAGCCCCGAGCAGGTTATTTCTTATAGGCGCATTCATTTATCCAGTTCACTTTTTTATCTACTTCCGCATTGCCCGAATTGTTGCAGATCACGTTGCCTTTTGCATAAGAATCAACCGTGCGGTAAACCCGTATGGCATGATCGGTATTTTTGCCGATCTGATTGTTCAGTATAAAAAGTTTTGTGCTGTCAACCGGCTGGGTGGGCCTTGTATCAATCATAATGCCTGCCATGCCATTAGCCGTTTGGCCGCTTAAATAACCACTGTTATTTATGTTGTTATTTTTTATTAAGATACTGCCGCTGCCCAGGCAAAGTATGCCAAGCGCATACGTGTTGTTAATTGTATTGTTATAAACCTGGGCCTGTGTATAACCGCCAAGGCTAATGCCATTGCCCTGTACAGGGCTTAATTCAAAGCCACAATTGTTAACCTCATTGTTATATATTTCGTTCAGCATGCCCTGGCCGCATGATAATTGAATGCCGGAACGGCCCGTGCTGTCAATAATATTGTTATACACTTTTATATTGCCAAGGCGCAGTGGCTTAGGCGCTATAACTTTTCCATTGCAGGAAACTTCCCTTGCTCCATTCGGGTCGGTTGAACCAAGGTACATGCCTTCCTGGCCCATTTGTGTGATCTTATTATCGTGGATGTACATGCTATTGATAACCCAGTTAGGATATTGAAGCGAATCAACGCAACAGCCTTCCTGTTTTATCCAAAAACCATACATTTTTTTGTGAATGAAAAAATGCTGCACTTCTATATGCGCTGACCTTCCATGAATATCCACACCTACACCATTTGATGCTATGTCTTCAACTTTAAACCCGTATTTTTCTTTTTTGCAGCCGGTTCCCGTAACATTAATATAGCTGCAGTTTTCAAAAGCCATCCCGTTGCTTAAATTCACCTGCCCGTCTTCATTAATAATTGTAACGGGGCAGTCTTCTGAACCGTGCAGGTTGCCCAGTGAGAAATAGGAATAAGGATTGCCGGACGCTTTTAATACCAAAGTATCGCCGGGGGTATAGCTAAATGATTTTCCATCAAGATAAATGCCGTTGTCATCGCCTTTTTTTATATAAATCTTTTTACCGGTGCAGGCTGGTTTTTTCAGCGTGCTTCTTAACAGCGATGAATCTGTAGCCATGCCTGCAGGTTCATATTGCGCTGGCAAACTTTGTTTGGCATAAACCGGTAAAGGCTGGTTTAAACAGGCGCTATTTATAACGCAGAACATAAAAACAAAAAAGTGTTTCATAGATTTTTTTACTTCGTTTGGGTACTTAACGAAGCCGCAGCTTTCTTAGTTGGCTTCTAACCCTCGAAGGTAAATCATAATCGTTTACATGCCGTTGAATTGTTCGTAAAAATTCTTTTCCTTTTATGCTTAAAAAATTAGTGCGGTAATGATCTTTATCAATTACGGCAAGCCTGCCATATTCCCGGTAATTCTGTTTTCTTGCGCCAAACATTTTAGTGATGTTTTCCCAATCTTCTTTGGGGTCAACGCCAATTTTCTGATACAATTCCCCGCCGCCCACCGGCTGTGTATGTTCCATGGTAATGCAGTCAAACACCATAAGTTTATCTTCCGGGTAATCAAGTATCTTAGACCAGACAGAATCCACGCCCCAGCTTGATTTGTTGCCAATAAAGCTGGGCAAACATTTGGCCAGTGCTTCCGACTTAAATAAGGGAGCCATTACTTCTATCTGCCCAACAAAACGGCAAAAACTGCCGTCCTGTGTTTTAAACATCGGCCAGCTGCAATAGGAGTTTTTAGATAAACTGGCCTGGCTTATCCAGCTATCCAAAGCAGCGCTTAGCTCAAACATTTTATTTATTTGATGCGTGCCTATTTTTATATCATCATCCAGGAAATAGAAATAATCATATTGCTGCAGCCATCCGGGTTTTACTTCGGTAAGCAATTTGTAAAGCATGTGGTATTTAAAATCTTTCAGGTGAAAGAAATAATCAACATCATTATATAATCCCGGATCGTTTATTTTTTCATGATAAAAAAGCAGGCACAGGTCGAAATTTTTAATTTCTTTTTTATCGAGCCAATGCTGGTAAAACATGGTTGATTTGTTGCCGCAGGGCGCTATAACAATATTTCTCATTATGTGGAAATTGCTTTTACAACAGTAAAATAACGTTAAACAAAAAATATGACTATTTCGCCGTCAATTTAGGCTTAATTCTTATGCGATATGAGTTTTTGAACTAAGTTTGAACAGTTTTATCTGTACCATTACTTGAAAAAATTAATATCCGAAAATTGAAACGCTATTTCTCTTCGTACTGGATTCGTTCTGGTTTTTACTCTGTACTTCAACGGTTTTCGCTCACAGTTTTCGGACTGGTAAATTTTATAATTTTAACCAGGGTATTAAGTACAGCCGAAATGGGAACATGGGCTTTATTTTTAACCGTTACCTCTGTTTTTGAAGCAACCAAAAGCGGGCTTTTAAAGAATGCGCATGTGAAATATGTGAGCGGTACAGATGATTTGCGGGAAAGAATATCCGTTGCTTCGTCATCATTCATGATTAATGCACTAATAACGCTGCTGTTTATTATTTTCATTGTCTTTTTCTCAGATTGGATGAGCATAAAGCTTCATGCCGGAAAGGAACTCTCTGCAACATTATATTGGTTTATTCCCGGTTTAATATGCATGGTATTTTTTTCCCACTTCGAGGCCACTCAACAATCGCATCTTGATTTTAAAGGTGTGCTGCTTGGGTATATTGTAAGGCAGGGCCTCTTTTTTGGGTTTCTGGGTTTTCATTTTTTTATTGGCAGGCCTTTTACATTGTCCAATCTGGCAACCTATTTATCCATAAGCATCCTGGCAGGATCTGTGGTGCTTTATGTGTATAGCAAAAAATATATAAAACACTACTTCAGGCCTGATAAAGCATCTGTGAAAAAGATTTTTGGGTACGGTGGATATATTTTTGGATCGGGCGTTATGTCGAATATTTTTTCCAATGTTGACCAGGTTATGACCGCCGCGTTCATATCAAACAGTGCGGTGGCTTTTTATAGCACTGCCTCAAAAATAAATGGCCTGGTAGATATTCCTTCTTATGCTGCAGCCGATATTATTTTCCCAAAAATTTCAAAAGCATCCTCCGATAAAGACAGCGGTGATAAGGTGAAATACCTGTACGAAAGAATGGTGGGTATTTTGCTTTCTTTTACGCTGCCGGCTGCGATATTTATTATCATCTTTCCAAAATTTCTTATCACAATCATTGCAGGGGCCAAATATGTTGAGGCTGCCCCTATTTTACAGCTGTATATGATTACCGGCTTAATGCGGCCAATGCAAAACCAGGCGGCAAATCTGCTGAATTCCATTGGCAAGCCATCTTTATGCTTTGTAATTAATACCGGCTCTCTTTTTGTCAACCTTGTTATTTCTTACATCTGTTTAAAACAATTTGGTTTTTATGGCGCCGCTATCGCCACTTTAATTGCCGGCGGCATTGGCTTTATAATCTGGTATTTTGTCATGAAAAAAGAAATAGAACTAAAGCTGTCTAATATAGTAAAATATGTTTTTGCTACTTATAAAGACATATATGTAAATGCCTTAAATCTTTACCGGGAAAAAGGGTTGCAGTTCTGGCATTAACCATGAAAATAGCATTTCTCATATTAGGTCACAAAAATCCGAAGCAATTGCAAATGCTTTTACATGCTTTGCAGCATCCTGCCTTTCATTTTTATGTCCATATTGATAAAAAAGCTGATGCCGGGCCTTTCCAGTACCTGTCATCATTATTCAGTAATGTTTCATTCATTAAAAAAAGAGCTAAAATTTACTGGGCTGCATTTGGCACAATTCAGGCTACACTAAACGGGTTTAATGAAATACCGCTTGATGATTATGCTTACGTAAATGTAATCTCTGCCCAGGATTTCCCGCTGCGGCCGGCCAGTGAAATTTATGAATACATATTAAAAAGAAAAGGCACCGAGTTTATAACCTGCGAATCAATAGAAGATGAATGGCCGGTGGCGCCAAGGGTAAAAAGGTATCATTTGATCAACTGGCGCATTCCCGGCAGATACAGGCTTGGTGATCTTTTAACGTATATTTTACCGGAAAGAAAATTCCCGGTTAACCATACCATTGTAGGCCGGGCCAACTGGTTTACGCTTACTACAAAAGCCATTCAATACAGCCTTGATTTTTTAAAGAAAAACCCTGCGGTAATCCGGTATTATAAGTATTGCTGGGGAGCAGATGAATTTATATTTTCCACCATTTTATACAATTCTTCATTTAAAACCAATATTGCAGAAAACCTTGTGTATGTAAAATGGAATGCTGATAAAAATATTGCCCACCCGGAAATCCTTACCATTGATGATTTTGACGAACTGGTTAACTCTTCAAAATTATTTGCCCGGAAGTTTGACATAGAAAAAGAGCCTTCAATCTTAAAGAAACTGGAAGCGTACATTGGCGTAACTGAAGCAACTGCTGAACGGGAATGACAAACCGTTATTGAAAACAATTTAAATAGGAATAAAAATCTTCTTTTTCGCCAATAAAAACCCTCAGGATTTTTCCTTTATCATCAATTGGCTTCCGTGTTGAAATAATTGAGAAAAATATACCCCCCAACAATATTATACTTCACGCCGCATAAGAATGAGTATTGTTATTATCAAAGAACTGGAAATTGAGTGTCATTAATTTTTCAATATTGTGTTGATGAGCCTCATTGATTTTTTGGCAGATTTTAATCATTATTGTCCGGATAAAAATTATCGAATCTATTGAAACCATTTGCCAGAGCGGGTTCTGGCCCCTCTCCTTTGGAGAGGGGTTGGGGTGAGGTCAAACATTGAAATACAAGATTTTAAATTATTTAGTCGGACAATAATTGATTTTAATAAATCATGACCTTAACCCGGGAACGTTTAACATAAACCAAGTATATAGCTGGTATAGCTTTGCGAACGGACATGGTTTGAAGTTATGGGAAATGATAGGCTTTGTGCTTCGTAGGCTGCAATATCCCTGCCTGCGCTTATTGCTTTTGAGAAGACATTGCGGGGAAGGAATCTATGGTACTTTGTTTTATAGTTAATCAAAGAAGGGCGAGAGGTAACTACCCGTAATGTGAGGTAGAAAACAAAGCCGGTGTGCCGGTTTTAAAAAATTACCGGTAATCAATGTAAGTATTATGATGATCACTGTTTATTTTTAAGGCTTTCAAATAAAATAAACTGCATAGCCACATGAAGAAATTCTTTGTATTTACCACACTTGCGCTGACTGTTATTGCCTATTATTCATGCAGCAATAAAAGAAGTGAAAAACCGCGTGTGCTTATTTTCAGCTTAACAAAAGCGTTTCACCACGACGCGATAGCGGATGGCATCGGCGCTGTTCAGAAACTTGGGCAGGAAAATAATTTTGATGTGGACACGACTACAAACCCTGAAATGTTTACAGACAGTACGCTGCAAAAATATTCAGCCGTTATATTTTTAAGCACCACCGGCGATGTGCTTAATTACAGGCAGGAAGCCGCTTTTGAGCGGTACATACAGGCCGGCGGCGGTTATGTGGGCGTGCATGCCGCTGCTGATACGGAGTATGACTGGGGCTGGTATGGAAGGCTTGTTGGCGGGTATTTCTACGACCACCCGGGCATTCATGATACGGCGCGCAATGTGCAGGAAGGCATGCTGGAAGTGGTTGACCAAACCAATAATGCTACCAAACATTTGCCCAAACAATGGAAACGCACCGATGAATTTTACAGCTTTAAGAAATTCGACTCTGCCAGGGTGCATGTATTAATAACGATTGATGAAAATACCTATCATGGCGGCAGGCGCATGGGTTATCATCCTATGACCTGGTTTCATGAATATGATGGCGGCCGCGCATTTTATACAGCGCTCGGCCATACAAAGGAATCTTACACAGAACCTGAATTTTTAAAATTATTATTAGGTGGTATTCAATATGCAATAGGAGATAACCTTGAATTAAATTATAGTAAGGCAAAAACGCAGATGCCGCCGGATGCAGACCGTTTTGTAAAAACACAATTGGTACAGGGTAAATTTTTTGAGCCTACGGAAATGACTATTCTTCCCAATTTTGATATACTGATCGCCCAGCGCCGCGGCGAATTAAAGATTTATAAAAACGATACAAAAAAAGTAAAGCAGGTTGGTTATCTGAATGTTTACTGGCATACCAATACGCCCGGCGTAAATGCGGAGGAAGGCTTTATGGGCCTGGCCAAAGACCCCGGCTATGCAAAGAACAACCGGATATATATTTATTACAGCCCTGTTGACAGTTCCGTAAACCGGCTTTCCCGGTTTACGTTTAAAAATGATACACTGGATATGGCTTCAGAAAAAGTGATTCTTGAAGTGCATGCGCAGCGGGAAATATGCTGCCATACCGGCGGTTCCATTGCATTTGGGCCAGATGGCTTATTATATCTCTCTACCGGTGATAACTCCACGCCTTTTAATGAGCCGGGCGTGAAATATGTTTCCAACAGTTTTGCACCGTTGAATGATATTCCGGGCCACCAGCAATACGATGCCCGCCGGTCGGCAGGCAATACGAACGATTTGCGCGGCAAGATTTTGCGCATACGGGTGAAAGATGACGGCACGTATGAAATTCCTGATGGCAATCTTTTTCCCAAAGGCGAAGACAGCACCCGCCCTGAAGTTTATGTGATGGGCGACAGAAACCCTTACCGCATTTCTGTTGACCAGAAAAACAGTAATTTATATTGGGGCGAAGTAGGCCCTGATGCCAATAACGATAGCCTTGATACAAGAGGGCCGCGTGGTTATGATGAGGTGAACCAGGCGCGTAAAGCCGGTTTTTTTGGATGGCCTTTGTTTGTAGGCAATAATTACGCTTATCACGATTATGATTATGCCACCGGCAAAAGCGGCCCGGCATTCGATCCGGCACACCCGGTAAATACATCCCGCAATAATACCGGCTTAAAAAACCTGCCCCCGGCGCAGCCTGCATTCATCTGGTATCCTTATGCCGCATCGCCCGATTTTCCACAGGTGGGCACAGGGGGCAGAAATGCTATGGCAGGCCCGGTTTACTATACCGATATGTTTCCCAAAGAAACAAGGCTGCCTGATTATTATAACGGCAAGCTGCTGATATACGACTGGATGCGTGGCTGGATAAAAGCCGTAACCCTGCAGCCCAATGGTGATTTTGACAAGATGGAACCTTTCTTTGAAAATATACAGATGAGCAATTGCATTGATATGGAAGTGGGGCCTGACGGAAGGATTTACCTGCTGGAATATGGCACAGGCTGGTTTCAGGAAAACCCCGATGCAGGCCTGGCGAGAATAGATTATATAGCCGGCAACCGGGCGCCAAAGATTATTTCAGTTAAGGTAGATAAAGCTACGGGGGCGCTTCCGTTCAGCGGCATAGCCACAGTTGATGCAAAAGACCCGGAGCATGATAAGATCACCTATTACTGGCATCCGGGCAACGGCACAGTGAAAGAAACCAAAGAGCCCAGGCTTGATTTCAGTTATACCATTCCCGGCGATTACAAGCTTACGGTTACGGTAAAAGACCCTTCCGGTGATTCATCTGTAAGCGAACCGGTGGCTTTGTATGCAGGCAATGAAACACCGGCTGTGAACGTTCAGCTCAACAGCTCCAACAAATCATTCTACATACCCGGAAAGCCTGTTGGTTATTCGGTAACGGTTGCCGATCCAAAAGATACTTCCAAAATTGACCCGGCCAATCTTTTTGTTTCGGTAGATTATATGGAAAACTACGGCAAAGAGAAATTTGTTAGCGGTACAGAGCTCGAAACGGCTTCCATAACCGGCAAAATACTCACCCAGACACTTGATTGTAAAAGCTGCCATAAAGAGAATGAAAAATCCATCGGGCCATCATTTATACAGGTATCGCAGAAGTATGCAAAAGACCCTAAAGCAGTTGCCTACCTTTCGCACAAGATTGTTAATGGTGGCGGCGGCGTGTGGGGCGAAACGGTAATGGCGGCGCATCCCAATCTTCCTGAAAGCGATGTACAGCAAATGGTAAGCTGGATATTATCGCTCTCCGGCGAGCATACCGGCAAAAAATCATTGCCGGCCAGTGGCACTATTGTACCGCCGGCCAATGCAAAACTAGGCGCCGCTATGGTGCTGTCGGCAAGCTATACCGATAAAGGCGGCAATAACATAAAGGCTTTAACCGGCAAGGGCACAGCCATATTGGGCAGCAATACAGTTACATTTAAAGGCACCGAGAAAAAAGAAGGCTATGCAAGCTTTAATTTAAACGGCACTAATTATATGGTGGTACCCAAACAGCAGGCATGGTTTGCTTTGGATAGCATTGATCTTACCGGCTTACATACGGCTGCCCTGATGCTTGGCTGGCAGCTTCCCCCAAAATATGGTTTTGATTTTGAAGCGAGGTTAGATGCGCCGGATGGAAAATTACTGGGCAAAAGCAGCCTGGCGCCACCGGTGGGCAAACAGAACAGCGCTATGGTGAATATACAATTATGGCCCGTAACAGATGCAAAATACCATACGGTTTATTTTGTATCAAAAGCGGCGAACGACAAGGAAACAGCGCAGGCCGGCGTTGGCTTTGTGCAGTTCAGGTAGGGGGCTGGTTACTGGTTACTGGTTGCAGGTGTTGTAAGTAATGAACGATGGTTTGTTGTGCATGGTGACAGAGCAGCGCCCACGACCCGGGTTAAACCTGAAACAGGCAATACATCATGCTTTGCTCCGGCGGCGGGCATATATATAGTTTATGCCCAATACCACTATCAAAATAACAAGGCCGAAAAATTCACGGGTTTCTTCAATCCAGGGTTTTTCGGCCTTCATTGTTGCGGCAATGTCTTCTGCATGGTGTTTGGTTACCCAGTCAATCAGGCCGTTTGCATCAAATACTTTATAAACCGCATAGCCCAGGTAAACGATAATACCGATAATATAAGCAGACGGATAAAATTTATTCCTGAATGCCAGCCAGCATAGGACAGCGGCATATAAGTAAATGGCAATCCATTTAATGGCATCAGGGTCGTTGTACTGCAGGGCGGCAAACAAAATAAATATTATGCACCAGGTGATATTGAATACTTTCATAGCTGCAAAATAATGATTGTCAATTAATGTATTGCCTGAGAAAAGGCTAATTAATAATTTGAGGTGCCGGATCGTTTTATTTTAGCCCGAAGGGCTGGAATGTAAATAACCCTCCGCGTTGCGGAGGGAATACAGGGGCGGGCCAAGACATTCAACCCCGCAACGCGGGGTTGAATGTCTTGAAAACTAATGTAAATTACAGGTTTAAATAGCAAGCTTTTATAACCAATGAAAATCAAGCACTATGAGCTACCGTCAGATTTTTTACCAGATCGTTTTCGGCACGAAGCATCGCAAAATGACAATTGCGGAAGAAAATTGCGAAGAGCTTTACAAATACATTTGGGGAATTATAAAGAATAAAAAATGTAAACTTTACCGCATTAACGGAACAGAAGACCACATTCATATTTTTTCAGACCTTCACCCATCAACATCACTCGCTGACTATATTAAGCAATGGCTGGATGAAAAGCAGCGGTTTATTTCCGGGTTTTAAAGGATGGCAGGATAGTTATGGCGCTTTCACCTATTCGATAAAAGAAAAAGATGTCATTATCAATTATATCAAAAACCAAAAGCAGCACCATCAAAAAGAAACATTCTATGATGAATTCAGGAGATTGCTTATAGAGAATGGTGTTGAGTTTAATGAAAGATACCTGCTTTAATCTGCTTCATTCAACCCCGCAGGCGGGGTTGCCTCGCTCATATATGCCTTTTACCCTGAGTT
>NZ_JASGEX010000055.1:0-18087 GCF_047606085.1 Parafilimonas sp. | reverse complement strand
GAAGAAGAATGTTTGGACATAGTACGTACTTTACGTATTACAAATAAAATCAAAACCCTTGAAAAAACAAGGGCTTTAAAAGAAAAAATCTTCCTAATACGTATGTCTATCCAAGTTAGGGTTTAAAGCATCGGCTGTTATTCTCAGGCGTGACGCATTACGGTACAAACAAGATAAACGATATCCTATTTTCTCTTACAATACCGGAAATATTGAAGGCCAGAAAGCAGACTCAAATACGTTCCGCCTTTTCAGCATTACTATTTAAGTGCATTAAGAGATAGTATGTATCGACCCGGACAAGTATCCATAGTTAAAGCAATCTTTGCAAAATATTTTTGAAGCCCCTCTCAGCGGAGACTGAGGGATTCGAACCCTCGATACCCTTTAGAGGCATACACACTTTCCAGGCGTGCTCCTTCAACCACTCGGACAAGTCTCCTGTTCAACAGGGCGGCAAAAATAATGGCTTTTTACTTCCCAAAAATTTTTTCTGCATTTGCTGTAGTAACGGCTGCAACTTCTTCCAGCGAAGTGTTTTTTACTTCCGCCAGTTTTTGCGCTATGATCTTTATATAGCTGCTCTCGTTGCGCCTGCCGCGATAGGGTGCGGGCGTTAAATATGGGGCATCTGTTTCCAGCACAATATGTATAAGATCAATGTTTGCCAACGTTTGCTCCAGGCCCGATTTTTTATAGGTGAGCACACCGCCAATGCCCAGTAAGAAACCCATTTCTATTATTTGGGCAGCTTCTTCATAACTGCCGCCAAAACAGTGAAAAATACCTTTCAGGCCTTTATCTGCATACGGCTTTACAAAACGAATCGTTTCCTCCATGGCATTGCGGGTATGGATTACTATCGGCAATTTTTCTTCAAGCGCCCATTGCATCTGCATCTCAAAAGCTTGGTATTGTTCATGCATAAACGCTGTGCTCCAGTGAAAGTCAAGGCCAATTTCACCCACTGCCGGAAAGGAAATTTTATTAGAAAAATCTTTGATCTGGCTTAATTCTTGCAAGAAATTCTGGTTAACAGAACAGGGATGTAATCCGGCCATTGCAAAACATTTTCCCGGGCTTGCCTGTTCCAAAGTCAACATGTCATTTATTACGGAACTATCAACACAAGGCAGGTAAAACCTGTTAACATTTTCAGATTCGGCCCGTAATAAAACATTGGCAAGGTCTTCTTTAAATTCGGGCAGGTACAGATGGCAATGGGTATCTATAAGTTGCATAATTTTTTTAAATTATTGTAGCTAAATTTTAGCCATGATCATATAATTCTTTATTTTTGATTTAGTTTTCATAGGGTACGGATTAAAAACGGGCTAAGGTTTCTACCTTGGCCTTCATTTTTTTATACGATCGTATTAAATGTATATCCGCGCCCGCTAAAATACTGCAGCGTTGCCGGAAGCGCATAGCGCATTCTCTCCCACGCTTTAGTGCTGTCGTGAAAGACAATGATCGAGCCGGGCCGGCTGAACATCAATACATTTTGGGCACATCTTTCAGGGGATAGCTTCTCATCAAAATCACCGCTTAACACATGCCACATGATGATTTTATAATGCAGCTTGTTCTTTAAATTTCTGGCAACAAAAGGCGATATTTTGCCATAAGGCGGCCTGAAAAGCTTTGAACTGATACACTGTGCGGCTTCTGCTATATCGCTTACGTAGCTTTTATTTTTGGTTTTCCAGCCGTTTAAATGACTAAAGGTATGATTGCCAACCGCATGGCCTTCGCCCAAAATGCGATCATAAATTGCAGGATGGGCTTTTACATTCTTACCGAGGCAAAAAAATGTGGCCCTGGCATTGTACTTTTTTAGCTGATCGAGTATAAAAGGCGTTGCTGTTTCATGCGGTCCGTCATCAAAGGTGAGAAATAGCACTTTTTCCTTTACAGGCATCTTCCATACCATGGAGGAATTTAGTTTCATGAACCAGGATGGAATGCAAGGCGTGTAAAACATTGCTCAAAATTACACGAATACTCCGGTCACACCGCTATGCGGGCCGACCGGAATAACAAACCTAAAAATTATTTCCTGTTTACAAGAACAATTACTTTATCAGCTTCATCTGCAGCCGGGCTTACAGGAATGGTAAGTGCGCCGCCTGATAACTGTATTTGCACCGCAGTATTATCTTTCAGCAAATAAGCTCTGGCAATTTTCTTAAAAGGAAAGTTTTCCAGGTGTATTAAAGTTGCATTTTCATCAAGCACATGCACAAACATCGTATCACCCTTTTGTGTAATGCACCCCCATGCCTGCGGCTTTATATAACCGCCTTTTGTACCGTAAATGCTTTCACCATAAGTGGTAAGCCAGTTGCCCATATAAGCCATTCTTTCAAGAAATTCAGGCTGGATTTTACCGTTTGGCATGGGCCCGATGTTAAGCAGGAGATTAGCGCCATAGCCACTTGCCCGTACCAGCAGGTTAATTAACTGTTTAGGCGTTTTATAACTTGTATCGGTAAGATTAAAACCCCAGGAATTATTCATGGTCACGCAGGATTCGAGCGGCAGGCCGGAAGGTTTTTGATAATTTAAACCACCTTTATTTTCGCCCGGCAGATCCTGTTCAAACATCTGGAAATCTTCACCAGGCAAGGGAGAAAGGTGATGATTATTTCCAATTAAACACTGCGGCTGCAGTGTATGAATGAGTGCATAAATTTCATCCAGATGCCAGTCAATTCTTGGCGTTCTGTCGGCAGCGCCTTCCGGTTCAGTCTGATCCCAATAGCCATCGAACCAAATACCGGCCACTTCGCCATAATTGGTAAGTAATTCGGTTAACTGCTGTTCCATAAATTTTATATAGTTATTCCAGTCGCCATGAACCGTTCTGCCGGCACCTTTGCCGGTTCTGCCCGTCCAGTAGCTGTAATCATCGCGCCGCCAGTCAAGCAATGAATAATAAAAAAATATTTTCAGGCCCTGCTTATGGCATTCATCGGCAATCATTTTTACAATATCTTTTTTGTAAGGCGAGTTCATGATATTAAAGTCTGAAGCTTTGGTATCCCACATACTAAACCCGTCGTGGTGCCGTGTGATCAGGGTAATATATTTCATGCCGGCATTTTTGGCAGCGGCAACCCAGGCGGCCGCATCAAAATCAATGGGATTAAAAAAATCCATCAGCCTCGTATAATTCTTTACCGTTATGTTGCGGTTGTTCATCACCCATTCGCCATCGCCGGGAATGCTGAACGGGCCCCAGTGAATAAATAACCCAAAACGGGCATCTTCAAACCACTGCCTTGCAGCCAGGTTTTGGGGTGTTGGCGTGTATTGCGCTTTCACTGATGAAAAGGCTATAAAACATACAAGAACAGTTGCTAATTTTTTCATGAACTATATTTTTAAACGTTTTGAAGTTAGGCATATAGCAATAAACTTATAATTATATGTTCAAATATAAAATCACAAACGATTGCATTTATTGGCATAATTTTTAAATTACCATCCTAAAATTTAAACTATGCGAGACTGGTTACGAACTTTAATTGCGGGGTATGGCGCTTATAAATGGGGCGGCGGCTGCCTGGGCTCAATTGTGGTTTTCCTGCTTATTTACTGGGCGCTGGGCCATTGTTAATTTTATCAGCAGTTATTCATCCTTAACGGGAGAACTGGTCTTTTTGAACCTGTTCATCCCGTTTTATTTTGTCCCAATATTTTTTTGCAACAAACAGCATCCCAAAGCTTTCACCCTCTTCTTTATTTAAATGGCGGTGATGCATTTTATGCGCCCACCGTATTGCTTTTACATAGCGGTTATTGCTTTTTGTAAAAAACTTAAACCGCCGGTGAATGATTATTTCATGCACAATAAAATAAGCAATGCCATACAAAGTTATGCCGCAGCCAATGCTTACAACCCACCATGCTTCACTGCTCCATCCAAACTGAATGCACAACCAGCCGGGGATAGCAAAAATCAAAAAAAAGAGATCGTTCTTTTCAAACAAACCATCGTGTGGCTGATGATGATCTTTATGGAGGTTCCATAAAAAACCATGCATTACATATTTATGTGCAAACCACGCAATGCCTTCCATAAAAACAAAGGCGGCAACAGAGATCAATATGCAGATAAAAAGGCTCATAAGAATGTTCGAAGCACTAAAAAAAACAATAGCTGTATCATAAACAAATGTACTGCGAACACGTTGCGGTTGCCCATATTTAGTTTTTTAAAAACAGCCAGCAATAAAGCGCTTAAAAATATCCAGCTTATATAATTAAAGAACGGCACATGGCCGCCTTGCCATTGCCAGTAACCAAGTTTTGTAGCCACAGGTTCCATTATCCAGTCAAACAGCACAGCGAGAAAAACAGCATCAACCATAAAAGAAACCATCTGCAATGGTTTGCTTATGGAAAGGCCGCCGGTGTTTAGCCTGCGCAGCATATAATTTTCATAAGCCTGCGTAAACATGCCCGTGCAATAAATGATGATAAACCAATTAATGCCAATAATCAAAGGCACATGTAGCAATTGCAGGCCTAATGCCGGGCCATAGGTATATTTTCCAAAAACCATAGCCGTATTTACGCCAAATGCCTCTGCCAGAAAACCTGTAATGCAGGCGGTAAAAAAAAACAGGAAGAAGTTTTTATTTTTTTGAGGATGGGTGATAATAAGCATCCCTGCCATTACTAAAAGATTGATGGCCGTGCTTTTTATAAACCAGCCTTTATAAGATGTAAGCAGGATGCCGGCTAAGCCGCATGCATGAAATAACAATGCAATAAAAAGAGCAGCTTTATTAAGATTTAACCTGGTATTCATGCAATGTATTTGCTGCTGTTTTTAATAATGAGGTTTGAAGTTATTTCAGCGCTTTTTAAACATAACGGTATGCCACCACCGGGATGCACCGTTCCGCCGGCAAAATAAAGCCCGCATATAGTTTTGCAAAAATTGGGATGCCTGCTGAAAGCAGCGTGCCTGCTGTTTGAAGCTGTGCCATAAATAGCGCCCGCGAAACCTGAGGTTTCTGCTTCAATCTTTTGCGGATGCAACACAGCTTCAGTTTCAATTAGGGGCTCAATATCCGTTTGCAGCATGCGACGGAGTTTGGCAATGATATTTTTTTTGTATGATTGAATAATCTCCGGTTCACTCATCTTTACATCGCTTGCAACATTTACCATTACAAACCAGTTTTCTTTACCGGCAGGCGCATGATTGCCCGGCTCGCATTTAGACGTAATGTTGATATAAATTGTGGGATCGGCATAAACAGTTTTTGTATTGAAAATACTGCGAAACTCTGCTTCATAATTTTTACTGAAAAAGATATTATGCAATGCAAGCTGCGTAAATTCTTTCTTAATGCCCCAGTAAAAAACAATGGCGCTGCTGCTTCTCTCCTGCCTTAAAATTTCATTTGCCTTATGCTTATCATTCAGCAATAGCCTGTATGTAAAATACACATCGGCATTGCTTACAACAACATCGGCATATAACCCCTTCTCATTTACAAGCAAACCCGTTGCCCTGTTATGCTGCGTTATAATTTTTTGCACCGGCGAATTAAAATAAAACTGTACGTTCATCTTCTTTGCAAGATTATACAATGCATTGCTTACAGCCACCATGCCGCCTTTTGGGTAAAAAACGCCTTCATTAAATTCTATATGCGGAATAAGCTGCAGCATGGCAGGCGCTTTATACGGGCTGCTGCCATTATAGGTGGCAAAGCGGTTGAATAATTGCACAACATGCGGGCTGCTGAATTTTCTTTTATTGGCGTTATTCAGTGTAGAAAATATATAAGAAGGTTTTGTATGAAGCAACGCCTTCAATACAGTTGCATGAAACCATGTTGATGCTTTATGCAATGAATTATTAAGAAATATTTCGCCTGTATGCTTATATATCGCCTTTGATTCTTCAAGGTAGCTGATGATATGGCCTGTGGCTTCGCCGGTTTTCGATTCCAGTTCTTCTGCAAGCAATTCTTTATTGCTGTAAGCATTAAGCACAACACCGTCTTCATAAAAATATTTACAGCCCACTTCTATGGGCGCATAATTAAAGTATTGCTGTATATCTTCATTACAAAGCTTAAACAGCTCTTCTATATTTCCGGGCTGAACAAATAAACTGGGGCCGGCATCAAACCGGTAGCCATCCTGCTCAATAAGGTGACTTTTGCCGCCGGGATAATTGTTCTTTTCAAAAACAGTTACTTCAAAGCCATGCACGGCAAGCCTTATAGCGCAAGCCATGCCTGCAATACCTGAACCTATTATAAAAACTTTCGTTCGCACAGTATGGTTAGGCAACCGCAGCGGTTGTATTCATCCATTTTTTTATAAGAGGAAAAGCGAGTAAAAACCATGCGGTAAATTTATGGGAGTGCGTTTGCAAATCAGATTCAATTTCTTCCATTGAACGGAAGCAAACTTCCTGCACTTCGGTTTTATTAAGATGCATATTGCCATTATAAGTTCCTGCAAAAACATGATCAAATTCATGTTCGGTGAGGCCATTTTCAAATGAAGCTTTATAACTGAATTCAAATATTTCCCCAAGCTGTGTTTCAAACCCTAATTCTTCTTTTAAGCGCCTCGCTGCCGCGTCTTGCGTTTTTTCGCCGGGCCTGGGGTGGCTGCAGCAGGCATTCGTCCATAAGCCGGCGCTGTGATATTTGCCGGCAGCCCTTTGCTGCAGCAGCATCTCATTCTTATCATTGAATATAAATATGCTGAAAGCCCGGTGCAGCCTGCCTTTAAGATGCGCCTCCATCTTCTCCATTACGCCAGTTTCTTCGTCCTGCTCATTTACTAAAATCACTTCTTCCATTGTTACCATGAGGATTTAAAGTTTTAAATAGCATTTGTTATCGTATCAATACCGTTGTTCCCTTTAGCGAATATGGCTGCCCTGTTTCATGGTCTTTATAATTTAACATCCATATATAGGTGCCCGCCGCCTGCGGATAGCCATTAATTCTCCCGTCCCATTTTTTAGTCCAGTCCCGCGTTTCAAAAACAAGCTGGCCCCATCGGTTATAAACCCGGAACACAAGGCCATCGGCCTTATAGGCATTTAAAGGGTAAAGATAATCGTTAAGGCCATCACCATTTGGTGTAAATGCGCCCGGCACCGCAATATAACAGCTATAATGCACTATAAGGTTTTGATAAGAAGTATCAAAGCAGCCAAGGTTATTTTCTACGATAAGCGATATGGGATAAGAAGACCCATTTCTTGTTAAAGGCGCCGGATAATATTTGGGAGAAGGGTTTTGCATGGTGGTTGTGGTGCCATCGCCCAAAGCCCAAAGCCAGCTTACAATTGTACCAATGCTCGAATCAACAAACTGCGCAGCATCTTCAGGGCATAGCTCATTGGAAGGAAGGATGTAAAAGCGTGATACCAGTTCGTTATCCAGCAGGATGTTTGCTTCTGCAGAATCGGCGCACAAATCATTGCTTACATATAATTGTATATGCTTGCTGCCATAATCAGTAAAAACAAAAAAAGAATCCCTTGCATCGCTTGTGCCGTTTACATCAAATATCCAGCTCCAGTTGTTTACATTATTCCTGCCATCGTGGCTATAGAATAAAGTGTCATTCACACAACCTAATCCCACACGGTAAGCAAAATCAGCAGAAACGGTATCTGCTGTTATAAAACTCAATGAAGTGCCTGCCGGCGTTTCCTGCGCACATTCATCAAGAATGGTATTGCCGTCGGTTCCCTCTTTTAAAGTGAGCGCGAAATTTCCTGCTGTTTGTACAGGCTTGCTTAGCTTCACTGCAATAATATTGCTTACGCCATTGCTGCAATTTTCACCGGCTGCTGATACAACCGAAACAGGAATGGTTCCGCTAACGGTAAAATCGCTTCCATCTGAAGCCACTGAGCTGCAAAGCATCGGCTTGGTAAACACCAGCTTTAATACATCCGGCGCACATCCCACCGGCACAATGCTATCCATAGGCGTGGGGGCAAGCGGGTAAACGGTGAATGATATTGCCGAGTTGGGCGCAATATTGTTGCCGCAGTTATCAAGCAGGGTATTGCTGTCGCTGCCATTTTGAATAATCAAAGAATAACTGCCGGCGGGCAATGGCTGGTCTAACGTGATTTTTACTGAATCCATATCAAATGAACTGCTGCAGTTAATGCCCTCTGCCGACTGCACTTTAGCCGATGAGGAAGACAGCGTAAAATCACTGCCGTTTGCGGCAAGGCTCGAACATTGTACTTTCTTATTTAACCGGAGATAAATGATCTCGCCTGAACAGCTTGCATCCGCTTCAAGCATTTGCGGTTTCAAAGGGTCGTCAATGCTTGCCGTGCCGCCGCTGAATGCAAGATCATACCCGCTTTGGTTACCGCCTGAAAAATGGCTTATCAGCAGCAGGTATTCATGCCCTGCTGTTATCGTGGGCATTTTGCTGAAAGTGGTATGATTGTCAGCCGGGTTAGAAGCACAACTGATACTGTTTGAACTGCTTGCCGATGTGCCTGTGATGCCATAGCTGCCGCTCCAGTTTCCGGCAACAAACAGGGAACTGTTTGTATAAACTTCAGAAGGATTGTGCCCTGTAATATCAAAAAGCTGCCAATCGTAATCATCACCTAAATTTTCAGGTGTTATTAAAAAGCCCAGTGTGCCGGTTTTATAGCAGGTGAACCTGTACCAAAAGGGATTATAATCAACATAACTGACGCCATCATTACAGGGCACGGGAACAACGTTGTTGCTGCAGGTGGGCACGCTTGTTTGATGAAAAGTTTGAACGCCGCAAACGGGAAATGCTGTTTCCGGTGTTTGGCCAAGCGTTGTACAGCTTTGGCTTTCGCTTCGCAAACAGCCTGTAAGGAAAAGTAAACACAAACATATTTTAAGCATGTTTTACAAATTAAAATAATTGCCTTTAATTAACGTGAGTTCGGGATAAGTTGCAGATTGCCCTTCATTTCGATCCCGAAAGCATTCGGGAGAGAAATCTCTCGAAATGCAGCCAGCAAAAAAATCATGAAAACTTTCCTGTCGTCGAGGTGAGGACTCAACTTCATAACAAACCCAACAACATAATATCCAATCAGAATTTCAATTTCTTATCCCGAACTCACGTTAATTATTAAACAGCTATTAATAAGATATGAATGGAGGTTGCAACGTTGCAATACGGTTGAAAAATTTTGACGGCTATGGGTGAGACACCGACCGGTAGCAAGCGCTACGGCGGGCGTTCCCGCCCGCCTGTGAAAAATTGAAATGCACCCTACATGCCTTTAACCTGCGCAGCCGGGAACATATTATATAGCAAGAGAGGTAGCAGCCTGCCTGCAAAATAGTTTAATGCCTGAAATGTCTTATGCCTGTAATGACCATAGCAAGGTTATTTTGCACACAATAGTCAATGCTGTCTTTATCCCTTACCGATCCGCCGGGCTGAATAAAAGCTTCCATGCCGGCCGCATGCGCCATTTGAACGCAATCATTAAAAGGAAAGAAAGCATCACTTGCCAATACGGCGCCGTTCAGATCAAACTTAAACTGCTTCGATTTTTCAATGGCCTGGCGCAATGCATCAATACGGCTGGTTTGCCCGCAGCCCTTTCCAATCAGCTGTTTGTTTTTTGTTAAAGCAATGGCATTGCTTTTTAAATGCTTGCAAACAATATTGGCAAAAGAAAGGTCATCATGCTCCGCAGCAGTTGTTTTCCGGCCGCCCACTTCTTTCCATTCACTATAGTTGCCTTTGTCTGTATCCTGCGCCAGCGTGCCGCCAAGTACAGATTTATATTGAATGCCGGAAGCATTAGCATCTGTCAACTGCAAAAGAATCCTGTTCTTTTTTGATTTTAATATTTGCAACGCATCTTCATCAAAAGACGGAGCCATCAATACTTCAAAAAATATTTCATTTATGGCAGAAGCGGTTGCTGCATCAATAGCTTTATTGCACACAAGCACGCCGCCAAATGCGCTTTCCGGATCGCCGGCCAGCGCTGCACCCCAGCTTTCTTTTACAGAAGGCCGTTGCGCAATGCCGCAAACATTGGTGTGTTTAATAATGGCAAAGGTTATGTCCCCATCCCCCGAAGGCGGGTTATTAAATTCGTTGATTAATTGTATGGCTGCATCTATGTCAACAAGGTTATTATACGATATTTCTTTACCATGCAACTGACTGAAGCAGTTTTTCAAATCACCATAAAACAAGGCATGCTGGTGCGGGTTTTCACCGTAACGCAGGTTTTTCTTTTCATGAAAAGGATTGAATAATGTTTGGTTGAAATAGTTGCTGATAGCTATATCGTAATTCATAACTACTTCAAAAGCTTTGGCGGCAAATTGCCTGCGCTGTTCAAGTGTTGTTTCGCCTCTTTGCGATTGCAGCAGCGATACCAGCGGCTGGTAATCTTCTTCTGCAGCAACAACCAGTACATCTTTAAAATTTTTAGCGCCGGCGCGTATCATGGAAGGTCCGCCAATATCAATCTTCTCAATTATTGTCTTTTCCACGCTGCTGCCATCGCCGCTAAACAAAGGCGAGGCATATTGCGCCACCGTTTCCTCAAAAGGATAAAGGTCAACGATCACCAGATCAATTTCAGGTATTTTATATTGGGCCATTTCCTGCAAATCCTGTTCAACATCTCTCCTGCCCAAAATGCCGCCAAATACAGACGGGTGCAGCGTTTTTACCCTTCCGCCAAGTATAGAAGGATATGTGGTTAACGATTCAACCGGGATACATCTTATATTAAGGTCTTCTATAAAATTTTGTGTGCCGCCTGTGGAGTAAATTTTTATGCCAAGCTGTTCGAGTGTTTTTACAACAGGCTCTAACCCGTCTTTATAAAAAACGGAAATTAATGCGCCTGATATTTTCTTTTGCATGAGATTGTATTTAAACCTATAGATTCAAAATGAAAGCACCTTGTTCCTGTACCGAATAAAAGCGCAAATGTAATTGCTCAAATTCTTTTTTCCATTTTGAAAATTTCCATGATGGCACACTGCTGTCGGCAACAATGTACCTGCAGTTGAAAAGCGCATGCAATTGGCTGGGCGCAATGGTTGCGCCACGGGAAAGTATGATTACATCAACATTTATCTTATGCAGGCTTTTTTCTTTAAATGCCTGCTCACCAAGCACCAATACCCGCAGGGCGCCTGTTTTAATTATTATGTTTGAAATATCAGGCAGCAATATCTCTTTGGAAGCATAAAGCCCGTTTTTTATACGGGCAGGCTTTATATTATAATTCCGGAGAAATACATCTTTTATTACAGCGGTATCGCCAAAGAAGCGGCAATTTTCCCCGGCAATAAGATCAACAGCCCGGTACTTAGGAATGTTATAAACAATTAATTTCTGCTGTGCTTTATGCCGCAGAAGATTCACATCGCGCAGAACAAAAAATACCAGCATATACAGCAAAACCATCACCATATTTTTTGAGCGCTTTGTAAACAGCCAAAGCGTTATGAATATTATTGCAGCAAATAAGGCCAGCAGTTGCAGCAAAGAAATATGCAATCCTTCCCACACTGAAAACGGAAGCTTATCAATATGCAGCGTAAAAACATTCATCAGCCATATTAATGCCCCAGTTATTTTTCCTATGCATGATGCCACAATGGGCGCCCATGAAAAAAGAAACAGCGCAAGCTCTGCAATAAGCACCAGGCTTGATAACGGAACAACCACCAGGTTGCTGAATAAGAACAGCAGCGGCAACTGGTGGAAATGATAGATAACCAATGGCAAAGTAAACACCTGGGCGCATAAGCTTACAGCGCACAAATCCCATACCCACCTTACAGTCTTATTCTTAAAATACAGCAGCTTTCTCACGGGCTTAAAAAAAACGAGTATCCCCAAAACTGCCGTATAGGATAACTGAAACCCAACATCCCATAAATAGAAAGGGTTAATGAGCAGCAGCACAAAAGCAGAGGCAGCAAGTGTATTGTATATATTGGTGTTTTTGCCGATAAACTTTCCAAACAATATAAACGTAAACATAATGGCAGCCCTTAACACAGAAGGTGCAGCGCCGGCAATTAAGGTAAATAACCATATAACCGTTAATACCACAACAGACTCTATCCATTTTTTTGAATGGGATAATCTTAACAACGAAAACAAGCGAAGCAGCCCGGCATAGATCATGGCAAGGTGTAAACCGCTTATTGCAATTATATGTACAACGCCTGTATTGCTGTACGCCTGCACGAGGTCTTTGTCAAGATCATTCCTGTAGCCGATCAATAAAGCTTCTGCAATGCCAAGCTCTTGGGGAGCATGAATGCTTAGCCTTAATGTTTGCAGGGCTTTATCTCTTATGGCAAATAAAAAAAACTGTAAAACATTTTTATTTTTCGATGAAAGGATGTGATAATCGTTTGCCGCAAGAAACGCCTGTGATGTTATGCCCTTAAACAAACAATAGCGTCTGTAATCAAAAGTGGCGGGATTTCCGCTGCTTTGTATTGCCTGCAAAGAGGCATTGGAAATAATTTGAGATCCGTAATACAATGCAGGTTTTATGGAATCTTTTTTAAAATAAAGCAACACCCTGCCTTTTACGGGAATTCGGGCATTATTGAACACAGCGCTTATTTCAGCAAGCGCTTTATAAGATTTGGGTTTTTCCTCCAATGGCTCCAGCACCGTAAGCAGCACCGCATCACCAGGCTTATAATATTTGCCATACCAGTCCGCCCGGTTGGTAACATCCTGGTTAAACAGAAACAACATGCCCGCCCCGCAAAAGAGCATAAGCCATAACAACCCTCCTGCCCAGCCATAGATAAATTTTTTAGGCATGGGCATTATTGCAAAACTTATAAGCAGCAATGCCAGCGCACCTATATATGCCAATATAACCGGCAGCGAAATTCTTAAATACCATGCCGCTATTATGCCCGCACATAAAGCTATAAACAACCGCAGAAAAGGAATGCGCTTAAAAAACATAGATCAGCAGGTTTTGTCCTGTTTTAAAGTTATTCACTTCATAAGTTTGGCTGCATATTTTCAGATAATTATTTTATCATTTTTCCCAAAAACAAAATTTTAACTGCATTAACTTAAAAAATAGCTTACTTTTGCACTCCCGTTTATTGTTTAACAAAATTTCATTTACAGAATGTTCTCTAACAGTTTGTTTGAAAAGTTGGAATTAAGCGAAGAAAAAAACTTACTTATCCAAGGTCTCCCTTCTTCAATTGAAAAACAGTTCGCAAAGTTGTCTTATGCAAAAAATGTTACACCGCTTTTAAGATCGAAAAAGATTGATTTCGCTTTGGTTTTTGCGGTCAACCGCAACCAGTTGTGCAACATTTTGCAGGATGTTTTTCCCGCCCTGCACAAAAACAGTAAGCTCTGGATCGCTTATCCTAAAGTCACAAGTAAGATTGCAAGCGATCTGAACAGGAATGCAGGCTGGCAGGTATTAAGCGACTGTGAGTATGAAGCCACTACGCAGGTAGCATTAGACCATGTTTGGACTGCCATGTTATTTAAGAAAAATTGCTGCGAAGAGCCTGCAGTCTTAAAATCAAAGGCAAAGTCTGTATTGTCTGAAATTGAATAAATACAAAAATCATCTGCTTATATCTTTTCATAATCATGCCGGTTTACCGCGCATGGCCATTTCTTTTTTACAGATGCACATAAAAAAAAGAAGTTCCGGGATGTTTTGGAACTTCTTAATGCGTTTTCCAGGAAGCCTATTTCAGAATCCGGTTATACTGATTAATAACGGTTATAGCCGCCGCCTTCACCGCGGTTACGGTTGTAACCGCCACCGCCGCCACGGCTTCCGCCGCCGCCGCGATTATAACCGCCGCCACCGCTGCCAAAACTTTTCTTCTTATAGCCACTGCCGCCACCTTCACCTTCTTTGCGCGGTGCAGACTCGTTTACGATAATTTTCCTGCCGGATAATTCTGTATCGTGCAGGTTGCTGATGGCCTGGCGCGCTGCTTCATCATCACTCATTTCAACAAAACCAAAGCCTTTGCTGCGGTTATTATTGAACTTGTCGGTAATAATTTTTGCAGAAACAACCTCGCCATAGGGAGTAAATAAATTGTGAAGGTCATCACTGGTTAAGCTCCAGTTTAAGTTTCCTACATAAATGTTCATACTTAAATGTTTAATTTTTAAAAAGAACAGAAACCCAAAAATCAAAAACATTTACGGGAAACGTTTAGGAGCAATGGACTAATCTGTAACAATATACATGCGAAAATATGGGAAATATTGATTTTTATACTATCCGCGTGAAAAATATTGAAAACTTAATTACGAAGTGCATTTATATAAAAAATAATTATTTGTTATTGTCTTCCTTATTCATCCCAATTACCGGAAAAGCCTGAGCCGGCAGATGAAATAATCAACAGCTTCAATGCATTTTCATTCGTACAAATTTGATTTTTCAATGGTCTCCTGCCTGTCCCGAACTTGCTTCGGGAGAACCCCGCTATGTTCATTCCCCTCCCGAAGCTGGTTCGGGACAGGTTGTGTGAGAAAAATTATCATGCCCGGTTTCATCAACAAAAAATGTGCTCAGCCGCCAGCCTCACCAAACATCTACGATAACGTTTTCGTAAATAATTTTACGAACAGGCGCATCATTCCCTGAATATCGCATCACAATTGCCTGTTGCAACATACATTTGGCAATATCGCAATCAAATGCATAAAATTTTTTGTTTCGGAGAAATATTGATGCGCATGTCGCCGGCGCTGAATGGCCGGTGGCTGCAACAAAACGATATGCCTGTTTATATTGGCGGCGCCGAATTAAATGTGGCAACCGCATTGGCAAAATGGAATACACCGACCGGTTATTGCACTGCCATGCCGGAGCATTATCTTTCCCATGAAATAGTACAATACATACGGCATAAAAATATTGATACTGCACCCATGCGTTTCAGCGGAAGCCGCATCGGTATTTATTTTCTGCCGGAAGGCGCCGACCTTAAACATGCAGGCGTTATTTACGACAGGGCGCATTCATCATTTGCAGAACTGCAGCCCGGCGAAATAAACTGGAACGAATTGCTGAAAGAATATACCTGGTTTCATTTCAGCGCCATCTCACCTGCGGTAAGTGAAAGCGCCGCACAGGTTTGCCTCGAAGCTGTAAAAGCAGCCTCTGAAAAAAACATTACGGTTTCAGTTGACTTAAATTACCGTGCAAAACTTTGGAAATATGGCATAGCGCCTCCTGCCATCATGCAGCAGCTATTGCCTTACTGCCACGTGGTAATGGGGAATATATGGAGCGCGAATGCCTTGCTGGGTATTGATATAGATGAGCAGATTCATGACAAAAAAAGCAAACAGGCTTATACAGATCATGCGGAGATAACTGCAAAAACCATCATGCAACAATTTCCCGCATGCCATACAGTGGCCAATACTTTCAGGTTTGACGATAACGCCGGCATCAGGTATTATGCATCGCTTCATACAGGTAATGCACCATATATTTCGCAGGAATTCGCCAGCAAAAAAGTAATTGATAAAGCCGGCAGCGGCGATTGCTTTATGGCGGGGCTTATTTACGCAGCAACGAATAGTTATCAGCCGCAAAGCACCATTAATTTTGCTGCTGCCGCCGCTTTTGGAAAATTGCATGAGGCTGGCGATACTACATCTCAAACAATTGAACAAATTCAATCCACAATAAAAAAAATACATGCTTAGCCATACAGAAATAAAAGAACTTATACAGCAGCAAAGTGTATTACCCTTATACTTTCATGAAGATGGAGATATAAGTATCGAAGTGCTGAAAGCTTTATACAGCGCCGGCATTCGCATTATTGAATATACAAACCGGGGCGATAATGCCCTTGCCAATTTTAGAAAATTAAAAGATGCCTGTGCGGAAAACTATAAGGATATGCTGCTTGGCATTGGCACCATAAAAACAGCAGAAGCAGCCAATGCTTTTATACAGGCAGGCGCTGATTTTTTAATCAGCCCCGCATGGAATGACGAAATACTTGCAATATGCAATGAAAAAAATTATCTATGGATACCCGGCTGCATGACGCCAACCGAAATTGCTTACGCTGAATCAAAAGGCATAACCATGGTAAAATTATTTCCGGGCAATATACTCGGGCCTTCATACATATCGGCCATTAAAGAGGTTTTCCCCGGAATGAAATTTATGCCTACAGGCGGCGTTTCGCTGGATAAAGATAACCTGGCAGGATGGTTTAAATCGGGCGTTGTTGCTGTTGGCATGGGCAGCAAGCTCATCAGCAAAGCGTTGATAAATAATAAAGATTATGCAGCAATTGAAGCACTGGCAAAAGAAGCGCTGGAAATGGCAAAAAAGATAAAAACAGAAATCTAAAATACCAGTTTAATAACGATGCAAAATAAAGCCATAGGAAAGTACAGGTGGACGATCTGCGCGCTCATTTTCTTTGCCACTACGATCAACTATCTTGACAGGTCTGTTATCAGTTTGCTGAAATCAGACCTTGAAAAACAGTTTAACTGGAGCGAAAGTGATTATTCAGATATTGTTATTGCTTTCCAGTTTTGTTATGCCATTGGCTTGTTACTGGCTGGCCGTTTTGTAGATAGAGTGGGCACCAAAGCCGGATATGCCATTTCCATACTCGCATGGAGCATTGCGGCCATTGGGCATGCTATTGTAAAAAGCACGGTGGGCTTTGTGTTTGCCCGCGGGGCATTGGGCATAAGCGAAGCCGGCAATTTTCCTTCCGCCATAAAAACAGTTGCGGAATGGTTTCCTAAAAAAGAAAGGGCGCTGGCAACCGGCATTTTTAATTCAGGCGCCAATATCGGCGCTATCGTGGCGCCGCTTACGGTTCCTTTTATTGCGGCGCAGTGGGGCTGGCAGTGGGCATTTATCCTCACGGGCGCTACCGGTTTCTTATGGCTGGTATTTTGGTTTGCTTTTTATGAAATTCCTGCCAGGCAAAAAAAGCTAAGCAAAGCAGAATACAATTATATACATAGCGACGCGGATGAAGCTAAAGTTCCGGATCAGACTGCTGATACCGGCAAGGTATCGTGGCTTCGCCTGTTGTCATTTAAACAAACATGGGCGTTTTTCTTTGGCAAGTTTTTAACTGACCCGGTATGGTGGTTTTATTTATTCTGGCTGCCTGCATTTTTAAAAGCCCAGTATGGCCTTCAGGAAACGGCGGTAGCATTGCCTGTGGCGCTGGTATATACCATGTCTTCATTCGGCAGCATATTTGGCGGCTGGCTGCCTTATTATTTTATTAACAGGGGATGGACGGTGTACCGTTCACGCAAAACGTCCATGTTTATTTATGCATTGTGTGCAGTGCCGGTAGTACTTGCCCAGGTGGCGGGCGGCATTAACATGTGGCTGGCCATAACCATTATCGGCATTGCGGCTGCGGGCCACCAGGCATGGAGCGCCAATATTTTTACAACGGTATCAGATATGTTTCCTAAAAAAGCCGTGGCATCTGTAACCGGCATTGGCGGTATGGCGGGTGCTATTGGCGGCATGCTGATCGCCTGGCTGGCCGGCATGTTGTTCGATCATTATAAAGCGCTCGGCAATATTGAAACGGGCTACTATATTATGTTCATCATCTGCGGATGTGCCTACATAGCAGCATGGCTTATCATGCATTTACTTGTTCCGTCAACAAAAAAAGCAGAGATATAATCACCGCAATGCCGCGCCTGCACAGTGTAGTATAGCAAGGTACAGGTTCCCGGACATTTAACAGCCCGAAAATACTTTTTATAAACCCTTCTGTCTGCCGCAACGGTAAATGATATGCTTTGCGCACCACCAGGCAGCTTTCAATAGCCAGTGCTCTGTATTTCTTTTGGCCCCCACGCTTATTTTCAGGCGCCTGCCTCCAATGAGAAGCAATATTTGCATCAACCCATAATGGTAAAGACCCCCGTTGTTTCAAGCCTGCATTATACGCTCCCCAATTTGTTACTTTGTATTTACCTTTACCCAAAGGATGTAGTTTTTTGTTATCAATTTGTTTCGCAACAACTAAATAACTTAACTAT
>NZ_JASGEX010000054.1:0-8405 GCF_047606085.1 Parafilimonas sp. | reverse complement strand
GGAAACCGGAAACATGCGTTCCGCCCTCAATGGTATTAATATTATTTACGTAAGAAAATATATGTTCTTTAAAATCGTCGTTATAGGTAAGCGCCACATCAACCGCTACATTGCTGGCCTCATCAAAGCCTTCCACATATAATGTTTTTGGCAAAAGCGAATTGCGCTTGCCATTGCGGTCGAGCATTTCCACAAACTCCACAATACCGCCTTCGCTGTAAAAAACTTTTGAGTAGGTGTTACCGTTTTCATCCTTTTCACGCAAATCATTTAAAGTAATATTGATGCGCTTATTCAAATAGCTTAATTCCCGCAAACGGCCTTCCAGAATATCCCTGTTATAAACTGTTGTTTGAAATATCGTTCCATCGGGCCAGAAATGAATCCGCGTACCTGTTTTATCCGATTCGCCAATTTCTCTTACTGCATACTGTGGGATACCGGTATGATATTCCTGTTCAAAAATTTTACTGTCCCTTTCAACTGTAACATGCAGTTTGGTGCTTAAAGCATTCACGCAGCTTACGCCCACACCGTGCAACCCGCCCGAAACCTTATAAGTGTCTTTGTTGAATTTACCACCGGCATGCAAAACGGTCATAACCACTTCGAGGGCGCTGCGTTTTTCCTTGGCCATAATGCCTGTGGGAATACCGCGCCCATCGTCCTGCACGCTTATACTGTTATCCTCATGTATGGTTACAAAAATATTTTTGCAATAGCCGGCCAGGGCTTCGTCAATGGAGTTATCCACCACTTCATATACCAGGTGGTGCAGGCCTTTCACGCCTACATCGCCAATGTACATCGCGGGCCTTTTGCGCACCGCTTCCAAACCTTCCAAAACCTGTATGCTTTCTGCGCCATAACCTGGCTGCGGGGTGGGATCCTGCTGATTTTCATTCATAAAAAAGAGAAAAAAAAATAATCGTTATCGTAAAAAAATAAAGTTTGCAAATTTAATGAAAAATAAAGGGTTTAGCGAAGTAAAACCGGCATTAATTGCAGGTTTTAGCGAATTGTTTTTAATTGTTGAAAACCCGGCAATTTATCCACATTTTTGAAGCATAAGTTTAATAGTTTACAACTCATGCGCTCACAGGTTTTAGGGTTGGTTTAATATCAGGGTTAATTGTTTTTGTTACCGGCAAATATCGTTGTGGCATCACGGTTGGCTTGTCCCGATTTTTCGGGAGTCACTCACCTTGTACTGCATACCTTTATTCAGCATAAAAACACCATGGCATACCGCAGCATTGCGGGGATTGTGGTTTTCAGTTATAGTTTCCTGTTCCATATCATAAAATATGCGCACAGGGCACACGGGGCCAACAGGTATCTTCTCTGTGCATTCCGTTTACGCTGTGCGAAAACAAAAAACCGCAAACTTGTGAACCTGTGCACTCATGAACCCGTGAACTTGTAAACCGCTGAGCTTTAGCCCAATGTTTTAGTTTTGCTTTTAAACAAATCAACATTTTGCGCGACATATTTTTTAAACATATTGCCCAAACATCGCCGGCGCCAATCGGCCTCGAGATTGTAAAAGCCGAAGGCATTTACCAATATGATAAAAAGGGCAAACAGTACATTGACCTTATATCGGGTTTTAATGTGGCCAACATTGGCCACTCCAACCCGAAAGTAATTGAAGCTGTAAAAAAGCAGGTGGATGAGTATATGCACCTGATTGTTTACGGTGAATTCATAGAAACGCCGCAAACGGCGTATGCCAAATTGCTCACAGAACATCTGCCTTCAACGCTTAACTGCATCTATTTTACCAACAGCGGCGCCGAAGCCACCGAGGGCGCTTTGAAACTGGCCAAACGCGCTAACAGCCGCACCCATATTGTTGCGTTCAATAAAAGTTATCATGGCAGCACGCAGGGCGCATTAAGTGTTATGGGCGATGAATATTACCGCAATGCCTTTCGCCCTTTATTGCCCGGCATTGTGCATGTTGATTATAACAGCGATGAAGTGTTTGATTGTATAAACGAAACAACAGCCTGTGTAATTCTCGAAACAGTGCAGGCTGAAAGCGGCATTACCGTGCCATCAAAAACCTGGATGCAGCAACTCAGAAAAAAATGCACCGAGCAGGGCGTTTTACTGGTGCTCGATGAAATACAGGCAGGCTTTGGAAGAACAGGCACATTATGGGCTTTTGAACAATTTGATATTGTGCCTGATATTTTACTGCTGGGCAAAGCATTGGGTGGTGGCATGCCGCTGGGCGCTTTTATAGCCAATAAACAACTAATGCAAACCTTAAGCTTTAACCCCGTGCTCGGTCATATTACCACTTTCGGCGGGCATCCTGTAAGCTGCGCTGCAGGCAAAGCGGCATTTGAGGTATTATTAGCCGGTAATTATATAAACAATGTAAAAAAGAAAGAAGCTTTTTTAACAGAGCAGTTGCAGCATCCATCCATAAAAAAAATAAATCATTTTGGGCTATGGGCCTCCTTACAATTTGAAAGTATGGAAACGGCTCAAAACATTATTCACAAATGTGTTGAGCATGGCTTAATAACCGACTGGTTTGTTTTTGCGCCCGACAGGCTGCGCATTGCCCCGCCACTGATAATGGAAGAAGATGAAATTGAAAAAGCGTGTAAGATTATTTTGGAAGTGATTAAAAATTATACCCGGCGTTAAGCGCTGCCAGCAAGCCAGAATTAAAACTTCTGTTGGCCAGGCATCTTAAGCTGGTTATCCTCAGAAATATTCTGTGTTTGCAACATTTTAAAAAAATCTGTACTTTAGAATTATAAAATGATACGCTAAGCCATTTTTAAATCTTTAAATATTTTATTATGAAAAACAAAACCTTTACACTTCTCATTTTTTTGATTGCCTGCTTAAGTAAAACGAACGGTCAACAATTTTATACGCCCAACCCATCCAGTCCGATTCTTGTAAATAAGTAACCCGCATTACTTAAACAATAACCTCTTCAATTACCCACACAGAAGGCTGGTTCCTGTCTCGGTTATAAATTATTTCATTCACTTTTTACTTTTCGCTAATGATCGTCAGCACTACCTGTAAAATTTGCCATAACACATCAGATAATCTGCTTTTCGAAGTAAGGGAAATGATGTTCGGCTTACGGGAAAAATTCCCTTATATGGAATGTTCTAATTGTAAGTGTATTCAGTTAATGCAAATTCCTGAAAGCTTTAGCAAATATTACCCGGATAATTATTATAGCTATAATGGTAACCCTGAAAATAAAACAATCCAAAAATCTTTTTTTAAAACCTTCAAAAGAAACCTCAAAGCAAAATTGCTTGATAATTATCTTGAAGGAGAAAATTTGATAGGCCGTTTAATGAAAACAAAGTTTAATGGCTATTACCCATGGATTAAAGCAAAAACATTTAAAAGCACATCAAAAATTTTAGACATTGGGTGCGGTTCCGGCGAGCTGCTATTAAGAATGTATAACGATGGCTTTCGCAATTTAACCGGGGCAGACCCGTTTATAGCGAGGCCAATTACCTACGAATGCGGGATAAACATTTATAAAAAACAATTAGAAGAGTTAAGCGGCAACTATGATATTATTATGCTGCATCATGCATTTGAACATTTGGCAGAGCCTTTAAAAGTATTGCAAAGCATACATAATTTACTTGCTGCAGAAGGACTGTTAATTATAAGAATTCCGGTAGCTGATTGCTTTGCCTGGCGCAGGTACGGAACTAACTGGGTACAGCTGGATGCGCCACGCCACATTTTTTTGCACACTCCTAAAAGCATCGAAATACTAAGCAGGCAATCGGGTTTTGAAATAGAAGATATTATTTACGATTCATATTATTTACAATTTGCAGGCAGCGAAAAATATTTGCGCGATATAGCTTTAACAGATAAAACTGAATTATTTACCAGCGATGAGATTAATGATTTCAATAAAAAATCTATTGAGCTTAACGCGCTCAGGGATGGTGACCAGGCGTGTTTTTATTTAAGGAAAATGAATTGAGATTATTCAGTTGGGATTATATCATCATAAATATTTTAAATTCAGTTCCCGTATATTTTATTTTACACGAATCATTTTTTATTTTCCTCCATTGCTTTAGGTTTGCGGCAAACCAAAAAAATAATGAGCATCACCGTAGTTGGGACAATGGCTTTTGACGCTATTGAAACCCCTTTTGACAAAATAGATAAGGTTATTGGCGGCTCGGCAACTTATGTGGCTTATGCCGCATCTTTTTTCGAGCAGCCCATTCAACAAATTTCAATTATTGGTAACGATTTTCCACAGGATGAACTGCAAACCCTGCAGGACAGGGGCGTAAGAACAGAAGGCGTTGAGCTGGTGCCTGATAAAAAATCTTTTTTCTGGAGTGGCAAATATCACCTCGATATGAACAGCCGCGACACTTTGATTACCGATCTGAATGTTTTAGCCGATTTTAACCCCAATGTACCGGACAGCTACCAAAACTGCGATTTCCTGATGCTTGGCAACCTGGCGCCCGCCGTTCAGCAAAAAGTAATCAGCCAGTTTAAAAAACGCCCGAAATTAATTGTGATGGATACCATGAATTTCTGGATTGAAACCACATGGAACGATCTTAAACAAACACTTACTATGGTGGATGTTTTGCTGGTTAACGACAGCGAAGCCAGGCAAATAACCAACGAATATTCACTGGTAAAAGCCGCGCGGAAAATTTTAACAATGGGGCCAAAATTCCTTATTGTGAAAAAAGGGGAACACGGCGCTTTATTGTTTCATGAAGACAAAGTGTTTTTTGCTCCGGCCATACCGTTGGATGAAGTATTTGACCCCACCGGCGCCGGCGACAGTTTTGCGGGCGGCTTTATTGGCCATCTTGCAAAATCAAAGGATGTTTCTTTTGAAAACATGAAAACAGCTATTATTGTTGGCTCGGCCATGGCAAGCTTTTGCGTGGAGAAATTTGGCCCGCAACGCCTGAAAGAAATTTCAATGGAAGATATTGCCGGCCGTTTGCAGGAATTTGTACAGCTTGTTAACTTCGATATTACTTTGGTATAACAGAACAGAACTGCTTTGGTGCGATAATTGAAAATAAATTTCCCATAATTTCAAATATGAAAAAATTCTTGTGGGCGGTTTTTATCATCAGTGCTGCCATGTATTCCTGTAAATCAAAACACAGGCAAAAGGCTATTGAAGCTGATCAAAGTATCAATCAAAAAACGTCTTTCAATAATTTATTTATTGACAGCAATACCATAAACGGTTTTTTATCCAAACATCCCGAATATGCAAAATTCGGAAAGCAATACAGCGATTTTTATAAGCTGCGCAACTATCAGTGCGCATGGTTTGACAGCAGCGGCATGGGCGAACAGGCTTATAATTTTATGAACCTGCTGGCAAGCGCTGTTGATACGTATAATGACAGCAGCTTATACAATAAAAAGCTGTCCGGTGAAGTGGATGAATTTAAAACCGATACCTCACATAAAGCCATAAGAACCGCTCCTGATATTGTAGCCACAGAATTAATGCTTACCGGCCAGTTCTTTATGTATGCTTCTAAAATTTATGGCGGCAGCGATATAAATATCCGGGAACTGGGTTGGTTTATTCCGCGTAAAAAGCTCAATCTTACCGCTATGCTCGATTCGCTTATTGCGAATAAATCAGATATCAGGAACAGTGAAATCCCTTTAAGCAATGCTTACAAAAAACTGCTGGATTATCTTGCTGTTTACCGTAAAATAGCGCAAACCACTGCATGGGATTCACTGCCTTACCCTGGTAAAGCTTTTCACAAAGGCGAAAAATCTCCCGAATTAATAACAATCAAACAGCGTTTATTTGCTTTGGGTGATCTGGCTGAAAAGGATACAACAGATGTTTTTGATTCATCGCTTTTAACAGGTGTAAAAAAATTCCAGCTGCGCATGGGTGCAAGCCCCGATGGCGTAATCGGGAAATCTTTTATTGCGCAGCTTAATGTAACGCCAGCCAAAAGAATAGAACAGATACTGATAAACCTGGAACGCCTGCGCTGGATGCCACCTGTAAACGACAGTACCAACTCAATTGTTGTGAATATTCCCGAATACAAAATGTATGTGTATGACAGCGGCAGGCTGCAATTTCCGATGAATGTGGTGGTAGGCTCATCGGCAACCGGTACGGTTATATTCACAGGTAATTTAAGGTACATCGTTTTCAGCCCCTACTGGAATGTGCCGGCCAGCATTGTAAAAAAAGAAATACTGCCGGGCATTGCACGCAATCCCAATTACCTGGCGGCGCATCACATGGAGCAGTTTGGCATGCAGGCAAAAGACGTTCCCGCCATAAGGCAATTGCCGGGCGCTGACAATGCTTTGGGCAGGGTAAAATTTTTATTCCCCAATAACTTTGATATTTATTTTCATGATACAAATAATCATGGAGCATTTAATGCATCTAACCGGAACATCAGCCATGGCTGCATCCGTTTAAGCGATCCTAAAAAACTTGCCATGTACCTGTTACGCTACGATACAACCTATAACAGCCAAACGGTTGACAGCCTTATGAACCTGGATAAAGAAAAATGGATAACGCTTAAAAAAACAGTCCCGGTGGTGATAAGTTATTATACAGCCTTTGTGGATAGTACCGGCAAGCTTAATTTTCGCAATGATATTTATAAACACGATTCAGCCATGGCTGCCAAACTGTTTATAACAAACGGTAATTTAATGGCGGTGAAATAAAAGATTTTAATCAGCGCTATAGTGTGTGGCCGGTTGTGCGTATTTTTCGTGAATCGTCAATGTCGTTTAGTTAAGGAATGTTTGTAAAGCACTCTCCTGAAAAACAGCTTATATATTTACTTCGCCAACAAGGAATACACTGCCGCAAACTAAAACCAGGTCTTCTTTATCCGCGTATGTAAGCGCCGCGGCAACAGCGGCATGTACATCAGGAAAATCTTTTCCTTTCAGGCCATACAGGGCAGCAAGATCAGCAAGCGCTTTTTCATTCAGCGCCCTTGGCAATTGTGCTTTCGTAAAATAATATGCAGCAGAAACCGGCAGTAAAGACAGCATGCTTTCAACATCTTTATCTTTTACAAAACCAATAACCAAATGCAGGCGGGTATAAGTTTCCAGTTTCAACTGCTCCAGCAGTTGTTTTATGCCAGCCGTGTTATGCGCCACATCAACAATTACGGAAGGGTTTTCCTTTACTTTTTCCCACCGGCCATGCAGGCCCGTAAGATGTTTTACTTTCTTTAAAGCCTTTTCCACCTGTCCTGATTTTATATGCCATCCTTTTAGCTGCAACTGGTGTATGACTTCACAAACGGTTATTATATTTTTGGTTTGATAAACGCCTGGTAAATCGAGCAGGTAAGTATAGTGCCCGCCCTTTCTCACATCAACCACTTCCGTTTTCAAATGATTGTTCTCATAACTGAAATCCTGCACATAAAAATTTTCCTGCGCAAAGATCAGGGGTGCATTTTTTTCTTTGGCGGAAGATTGAAAAACCGGCTTTGTTTCGTGCAACACCTCTCCTATTATTACAGGAATATTCCGCTTGATGATGCCCGCTTTTTCATAAGCGATCTTTTCAAGCGTATCGCCTAAAATGTTTGTATGGTCGTAACCAATATTCGTGATGATGGAAAGCTCGGGCAAAATAATATTCGTACTGTCCAGCCTGCCGCCAAGGCCGGTTTCAATAACAGCCACATCTACCTCCTGCTGTGCAAAATATTCGAAGGCCATGGCCACGGTTATCTCAAAAAAAGAAGGCTCCAGCAGTTCTATCTGCGGCTTTATTTTTTCAGTGAAATCAATAATAAACTGTTCGGTGCACATCGTTCCGTTTATTCTTATCCGCTCCCTGAAATCTTTTAAATGCGGCGATGTATATAAGCCTGTTTTATAACCTGCCGTTTGTAAAACCGCGGCGAGTATATGGCTTACGGAACCTTTGCCATTGGTGCCGGCTATATGAATGCTTTTAAACTTTTTTTGCGGATTGTTTAATGCAGCGCACAGATGTTTTGTGTTGGTAAGGTCTTTCTTATAAGCATCAGCGCCAATGCGGCTGAACATGGGCAACCGCTCGTATAAATATGCAAGCGTATCAGCGTACGTCATACTGCAAAGTAAAATGAAAGATATGAGATTAATCTTAACATGAATACGATGGCAGGGCAAACGCATTAAAATTCTTATGAAGCCATCGGCTCGATTCATTTTGTAAAGCCGTGCTTTAGCACGGTTATAGATGAATTTCGATAGAGGTGAGTGCCAGCGGCACAGCCTGCCCCGACTATTCGGGGATGCATAATGTAACGAGCCGATGGCTCTCAACAACATTTTGGTGGTTTCAAACGGGTTGAAACCCGTTTTTACAATATTTTTTCGAGGCT
>NZ_JASGEX010000053.1:0-31875 GCF_047606085.1 Parafilimonas sp. | reverse complement strand
GCACGGTTATAGATGAATTTTGATAGAGGTGAGTGCCAGCGGCACAGCCTGCCCCGACTATTCGGGGATGCATAATGTAACGAGCCGATGGCTCTCAACAACATTTTGCTGGTTTCAAAACGGGTTGAAACCCGTTTTTACAATATTTTTTCGAGGCTACGCCTCTTTTTATACATTTAAAATTTTAATGCGCCTGCCCTGATGATGAGCGTGCATTTCAAATTTTCGCGGGCGGTGGTGATTATTGCCTGCTTAATAAGCACGCCATCCTGTAAAGAAGGATGCCAATCCTTCAAAAAAAGCTACACACCTTATAAAGCAGGATGTCAATCCTATAGAAGAAGATGCTGATCTTATAAAGGAAGATGTCAATCTTATAAAGAAAGATACCAATCCTGTAAAGAAAGCGCCGCATTGTATAAGCCAAACATAATAACCTACAACCAGGAGCGGGCATTCTAAAATTTAGATGTATTTGCCCTGATGATGATGAACCAGGCGGATAATGCTGTAGTCTGCAGGGCAAGGCTTTTCATTTATTAGCGGTAAAATTTTTGCTTTACCCAAAAAATAATAGCTTTAACTATTACGAATTGCTATGTTGAGTAAACTTTTGATTGCTGTTATTTGTTTAATTATTTCATGCACCGCTCTCGCAAACAATCAACCCGTAATTTATATAGGCATTGAAAACGGGCTTTCCAACAATTCCGTAACCACGGTTTTTCAGGATCACAGGGGCTTTATATGGTTTGGCACGTATGATGGGCTAAACCGGTACGACGGTTATTATTTTAAAGTTTTCAGGAATCACCTGAACGATAGCAATTCCCTGCCAAACAACAGGATAGCCGCCATTATTGAAGATGATAATAAAAGGCTGTGGGTTGGCACACGCAGCGGCGTGGCTATATACGACCAGGTCACATCAGCGTTTTCTCCTGTGTATTATACGCCGGGCAAGGCGGCGGCGCCACGAAAAATCAATTCCATTGTAAACCAGATAATGCCCTGCGGCAAGGGCAATATGTTTATTGCAACAGATAATGGCCTTTTGCTGTATGAAGCAAAAACAAATATGGCCGGCCCGGTATTAATAAATAAGCAATACAGTTACCAGGCTATGGCGACTGAATGTGATAATGCCAAACGCACCTGGGTATATGTAAGAGAGCGGGGCCTGTTTTTATATGATACTAAAACACAGTCGCTCCAATTGGTTGACCAGCAGGTAAAGAACGGTATCTGCCTCCGGGCTTATACCAGCGATACTTTATTGATGGGCACAGATGACGGATTATACGCTTATGCCATCAACACAAAAACCGTTACAAAAAAATTCTCAAGTGGCAACAGGGTACTGCAATTAAAAAATTATGGCAACAGCTTATATATTGTTACAGATGGCAATGGCATATTTGTGATGAATAATGCCGGCGGGCAGATACAAAACCTTTTCCGGAGCACCTCTGTTAAAAACCTCACAAGCCCCTGTGTTTATTCCATACTTAAAGATAATAACGGAAGGTTATGGATTGGCACCATGCGCGGCGGCATTAATCTGATTGATGCCGGCAGGAATAAGTTTGAAACAATCACGCATCCGTTAACCAGCAAAGATCCTGCTGATGATTTTGTTACCTGCATGGTGGAAGACAACAACCATGATCTTTGGATTGGCACAGATGGCCATGGATTAAATTGCTGGAACAGGAAACTAAACACCTTTACCAGCTACTGCCGTTCTGCGCAAACGCCGCAACGAAGAAGCAGCAATTTTATAACAAGCGTTTTAAACGAAGGCGATAATCGTTTATGGGTAGCCTCCTGGGGCGGCGGCATTGATCTTTTTAATAAACAAACACACCGCTTTACGCATTTTAAATGCATCAATACGGCTACGGCGCAGGAAGATAAAAACCCGTTTCTTTTATATAGAGACAAACAGCAACGCGTATGGGCGGGCGCCTGCCTGGAAGGCGGCTTATATCGTTTTAATCCCCAATTGCAGCAGTTTGAGTTATACGATGCCCGCCTCAAAAACATTCTCGCCATGTACCAGGATAACAGCAACTGTTTGTGGGCAGGCGATTTTTCTTCGCTCATACAGATTGATGAACAGCATAAAACCTTTAAGCGTCACCATCTTGGTTATGCAGTAAGAAGCATTGTTGAAGATAAGAAAGGCAATTTCTGGATCGGGACTGAAGGCGGCGGCCTGCTGTTGTTCAATCGCTCAAACGGGAGCTATAAAAGATATGATGAATCAGAAGGATTAAGCAATAATTCTGTTTTAAAGATGCTGGAAGATAACCGGGGCAACTTATGGATGAGCACATTTAACGGCATCTCGGTTTTTAATGCCATAACTGGTACGTTCAGGAATTTTTCCCAGTCAGACGGCCTGCAAAGCAACCAGTTCAACTATAATGCGGGCCTGCGGCTTAGCTCCGGGCAGTTTGTTTTTGGCGGCATTAAAGGGATGAATATTTTTTATCCGGACAGTATTTTAAACAGAAAGGCAGACCCGCTTACCGTTTTATTGGTGGGTTTGCGAATTGATAATATACCCATTGAAACCAGCAGCCGGTATATTACCAAACGATCTGCGGATGATATAAAAAGTATAAAACTGCCCTTTGATAAAGCCGTATTGTCTTTTGATTTTGTAGCGCTGAATTATGCCGCATCAGACAAAATAAGATATGCCTGGTATCTTGAAGGATGGGATAAAAGCTGGAATTATGCCGGCAATATCCGCACGGCTAACTATACAAGGTTAAACGAAGGAACCTATACATTTCATATTAAAGCCATGAATGCCTGCGGTAATGAAAGCGGGTGGCAGCAGCATCTTGTTATTGAAGTTTTGCCGCCCTGGTACCGTAGCTGGTGGTCTTATCTTATTTATACGGCAATAGCCGGCGCACTCATTTACTTATATGCCCGGTATAAATCACTCAAGGCAAAACATAAATATGAAATAGCGCTCGTAAAGATTGAAACGGAAAAAGAAAAAGAACTCAATGAAAAAAAGCTGTTGTTCTTCACCAATATCGCCCACGAATTCAGAACGCCGCTTACGCTTATTATAGACCCGGTTAAAGAGTTGCTGCACTTTCCTGAAAAAAGGCAGTCTGCTTCCGGCCTGCATATTGTATATCGCAATGCGAGACGCCTGCTAAGCCTCGTTGACCAGCTATTGCTGTTCAGAAAAGCAGACACAGAGGGCGATAAGCTTAGCATGGAAAGAATTAATTTTTATGAATTGTGCCACGAAGTATTTATATGCTTTTCCCGGCAAGCTAAAGCAAGAAACCTTTACTATGAATTTGTGGCCGACGATGTTAAGGCGGAGATTGCCGGCGACCGGGAAAAGATAGAAATTATTTTATACAATCTTATTTCAAATGCATTAAAATTTACGCCTGCCGGGGGAACGGTTAAACTTGAAATAGTATGGCAGCCATTAACATCAGATACAGTTGAAATAATTATCAGCGATACCGGTTGTGGCATCGAAAAATCGGTTGGCAACAAACTGTTCCGGCGGTTTTACCAGGCAGAGGGCAGCAGGCATGTGCACCATAAAGGTTTTGGAATAGGTTTATACCTGGCAAACCAGTTTGTGAAAGCCCACCAGGGCAGGCTTTCTTATGAAAGCGAACCGGGCAGGGGAACAAAATTTACCGTGAGCCTGCCGCTTAACCTTCCTGTTCAGTTACCGGCAAATGAAGCATGGAAAATAAATGAAGCAGAAAGGAAACCGGTGCTGATAGAAGAATTGATTGCCGGCCTTGAAGCTGATGATGTGGCCACAAATGCAGAAAAAGAATTGCCCGAAGCGGTTACAGGTAAAGAGTTGCCGGCAATAGCCCATATCATTACAGAAAAGAAAAGTATTTTAATAGTGGATGATAATAAAGATATCCGGCAATACCTCGGCCAGCTTTTTGAAGACCGGTTTTTAGTGCATGAAGCCAACAGCGGCGAAGCAGGATTACAGATTGCCCAGCAACGACTGCCTGATATAATCATCTGCGATGTTATTATGAATGGCATTACCGGTTTTGAATTATGCGCGCTTATTAAGGCAGATGCCAGCCTCAGCCATATACCGGTGATTCTTTTAACCGCCACCACTTCTTCAGAAATAAAACTGAAAGGCCTGGAATGCGGCGCCGATGACTACATCACCAAACCTTTTGAAAAAGAATTGCTGATAGCGCGGGTGGAAAATATCCTTAAAAACCGCAGCGCCCTGCAGCAATATTTTTTAGACACGGTTACATTGCGCAAAAACAATACAAAGGTTTCTGAATCGTACCGCGATTTCCTGGAGAAATGCATAGCCGTTGTTGAAGGGGAAATTGAGAATGAAAATTTTACCATCAAAAGTTTTGCCCGGGCCATGGGCATGAGCCATTCCAGCCTGTATGAAAAAGTGAAATCCGTTTCCGGCTTATCGCTCAGTGCGTTCATCCGGTTTCTGCGTTTGCGCAGGGCTGCTCTTTTATTGTTAACTACCGATATGAACATTAATGAAGCTGCTATGCAGGTAGGCATAAACGATATTAAATATTTCAGGCGGCAGTTTAATAAACTGTTTGGCATGAACCCTTCGGAGTATATAAAAAGGTATAAAGATTCTTTTAACAAGAGTTTGAATGTGGCCGGATGAGTGGTGAATGAGTTGAGTGTTTACAGAATACAGTTGGTGGCTTATATTTTGCCTGGCTTCAAAAATAATTAATTGCTTACTCATATTTCTTCATCACATTAAACAGCACTTTGTATTGTGCAGAATCCAATCCCGGCAGCGTATCCTGCAGCCAGTGGCGCTTGAAAGCTATAATAGCCGCCGTTGTATCACGCACATCATAGCCAATAATGCGCAAAGCCTGTATATCGTTAAATGTGGGCGGCAGGCATATATTGGTGGTGTCATCATACCAGTAACTGTAGCCGCTGTCGGCAAGCGTTTTCCAGGGAAAGCGGTAGTTGGGATCGCTCTTGCGCACCGGCGCAATATCGCCGTGGCCTATAAAATTGGCGGTGGGAATCTTGTATTGCTTTTTAAGCGCCGACAGCAGGTGCAGCAGGCTGGTAATTTGAGGGCCGGTAAAATCTTCAAAGCCATTATTATCGAGCTCAATGCCAATGCTGCTGCTGTTTATATCCATATCATTGGCCCAGCGGCTTATACCCGCCTGCCATGCCCGTAAATAATCGTTCAGCATGTGGTGAATGGTCCCATCTTTACAAATAACATAATGCGCACTTCCCTGTGAATACTGTACGGTAAATGTTTTAAGCGTTTGTTCGCAACTGTTTTGCGCCGTATGGTGTATGATAACAAAATTGGGTTTGCGCAAATTGAAATTAATCGTTCCAACAAAATCCATATTGGGGAATGAATCTTTCAGCGGGTATTTTTTTATGATAGCAGCAAAATCTTTTGCCTGTTGCTTATATATTTTATTGGTGGAAGCATAAGGCTTTCTGGCGCAGCCTGCGCCAAGCAGGAGAAAAAGGCAGATGATATATTTCATGAAATGGAAGTTACGCATCTAAATTATAAGTTTTGTTCTTCTTAAGGCTAATATTCATTTTGCATTTTACCCGGTTACAGGTTTTATGGAATTAAGGAATATTGATTTAATGGAATAACGAACATAAAACTATATAGCTCACCCGGCTAATGTGGTGCCGGACGCTTTAGTCGGCTGACGTAATTCTATTCGGCTTTTGTGCATATCTTCGGCAGCATTCCGCCGCGGCGGATTAGGCTTTACGTCGCTGGTGGCAATGAATATATAGTAAACACAGGATGAATTTGTGCATTGGCTGTTTGCACCTGCTTTATAGGATTGTAAGATGATCTCACATTCCTGCACGTCATGCCCGCGACGCGTCGCAGGGCATGACGTGCCAGTGGTTATGTTTTATGCTTGCCTTACTTAATGTAAGGCTGGTAATAAGAATAGATTTGTACTTTGGCAAATCAATGATTGCACATTTTTATCCAGCGAGGAGTATAAATTCCCCACCGCCGCAAAGCCCAACGTTAGTCAGAATTAGAAAATCAAACACCCTAAAAATTTATGGCTTCGAGAGACAACAAGATTTTATTGCCAGAGTTTGAAACTATCAAGGACGACAAAGAAGAAATCTTATGGACAGGAAAGCCAAAGTTTATTCCTTTTATTTTACCGGTATTGTTGGTGGGCTTGCTACACTTGTATTTGCCGCAATTTGGTTATTGACAGCAAGAAATTGGGGTGCAAATAATGACAATAATTCACCATCATATTTTTGGTTAAACACTACAAATTATGCCAAATATTAACCATGCAGTATTAATTGGAGCAACAGCGGAAAAAGTTTATACCGCTATAACTACACAAGAAGGATTATCAGCCTGGTGGACACCTGATACTAAAGCAACAGCGGAAATTAATACTATTGCGCATTTTCCTTTTGGCTCCCATTACTTTAAAGAAATGATTATTGCAGAACTAAAACCTTTTGTGTTAGTCAAATGGAATTGTATTAAAGGAGCTGATGAGTGGATAGGAACCAATATTTCTTTTAAACTTATACCCGGTGACAAAGAAACGCTTCTAAAATCATATCCGGAAATTTTAGGACAGATAGAACAGCAAAAAAGTGATAATGGAACATTACTGATTTTTCATCATGATGACTGGAAAGAATATACATTGATGTTTGCTGAATGTAGTTATACCTGGGGACAATTTCTTAAAAGCCTAAAGTTGTTCTGCGAAACCGATAAGGGAAGGCCTTGGCCACATCAACATCTTGTAGAATAAGTAAAAACATTTTAATGCTGGCAATTACTTTAAATATTAAAAAGGCGAACGCCACCAAAAGTATTGCTGCAAGCGAGGGCACAGCGCTATCTGACTATCATGAAAACTGAAATAGAACAAAAATAGAGGCGTTAAAACAAAAGGAAAGCGCCGGTTGTTGTTAACCCACCATTACAAAAAGATAAGGATAAAATATATTCTAACGAAGTTGGAACAAGCAAATGAGATGCTTAAAACAGGCAAAGCTTCCTGAATTGAAGAAGCGCCGCAGCCAATAACTACGCTTTCATTACAATCACAGCACGGATATAGAAAGCGATGCTGAACCCAACTATATGCCAGCCGGCAAAACTTTAATGCTAATGCATACATCTCAAATATTATATTCCATTTCACATCCTATCTCTTGCTAACTTGCGGCCTGCATGTTTCAATCAAAAAAAAATATAATTGTGGGCAGGAACCCGGTTGCGGAAGCCCTGCGCCGGCAAGCGGGCGTTGATAAAATCCTGCTGTTTAAAAACGCCTCCGGCGAAGTGGTGAATGAAATAAGAAAGCTGGCCAAAGAACAAAACATCCCCGTTCAGTATGTGCCGAATGAAAAGCTGAACAGCCTGACCAACATCAATCACCAGGGTGTTATTGCCTATCGCTCGGCCATAACTTACCAGGAACTGCAGCCTGTTATTGACTGGATAAATGATAAAGGCGAAACCGCTTTATTATTAATGCTGGATGGGATAACCGATGTGCGCAATATTGGCGCTATTGCCCGCAGCGCCGTTTGCTGCGGGGCGCAGGCCATCATCATTCCCGATAAAGGCGTGGGCGCTTTGAACGAAGATGCCGTAAAAAGCAGCGCCGGCGCTTTGGAAAAATTAAATATTTGCCGTGTAAACAGTTTGCTGAAAGCGGTGGATGACCTGCACCTGAACGGCATTAAGGTGTTCACCAGCGAAATGCATGCGAAGCAAAAAATTTTTCAGCTTGACCTGTCCGGGCCTTGCTGCATTATTATGGGCAACGAGGAAAAGGGCGTTCAATCTTATTTATCCAAAGCTGCTGATGCACATTTCACCATACCGATGAAGGGTGAATTTGATTCGCTGAATGTTTCGGTGGCAGCAGGCATCATTTTATATGAAGCCATGAAGCAGCGGCTATGATGCGGCACGGCCTCCCTTCGCATTTATTAAAAATACCGGTCAGCGGAGTTCTTAATCATCTTGAAATGCAAGCGTCAAACAACAACGGTAAGTTTATACGAATAAGAAAGTTGCAATAGCAGTTGATTACAACTATCAACTCCGGTTAAAATATAATTGCAGCGCTTCTTCTTAATTATTTTATTTTTATTAATGATTGATTGAAAAGCTTTATTATAACTTCGCGGCGCAATACATTGCCGCTAATACAATAGGATGCTTAGAAAATCATGGTGGAAAATATTGAGCTTTGTTCTGTTGATGTACACCTGCACCATGGGTTTTCTGGTAAAAATACCGGTGCTCGACGGCCGCCTGCAGCAATCCATCCGTAATATGTTTTTCCATGTGCCCATGTGGTTTGGCATGATGGTGCTTTTTACCGTGTCGGTTATTTACGCGGTAAAATCACTCAATTCCGGCAAGCCGGTTCATGATCATTACGCAACGGAATATGCCCGCAGCGGTATTGTATTCGGCATTTTGGGCATAACCACCGGCGCTATCTGGGCAAGGTACCAGTGGGGCGCATTCTGGAGCAGCGACCCCAAGCAAAACGGCGCCGCCATCGCTTTATTAATTTATCTGGCCTATTTTGTTTTAAGAGGTTCGGTTGATGATGAAAGCAAGCGTGCCCGTTTAAGCGCCGTATATAACATATTTGCTTTTGCCATGCTGTTTCCCACCATCTGGATTTTGCCTCGGTTAACAGAATCCTTACACCCGGGTGGCGAAGGCAGCGAGGGCAATCCTGCATTAAATGGCGGCGACCTGGCGCCTGCCATGCGGATCGTTTTCTGGCCGGCTGTTATTGGCTGGACCCTGCTGGGCGTTTGGATAACAACCTTGCGGATAAGACTTCAGACCTATAAAGAAAAAATGCTTGAACATGTTTAAAAAATCTGCGTTATTTCTCTCTTTTTGTTTTATGGCTGCAGAAAGCTTTAGCCAGCAAATGAACCTTACACAGGAAGAGCCTACGGATTTCATGAATGGAAACGGGAAGATTTTTGTAGTAATGGCCGTAGTTGTTGTAATTGTTACAGGCTTATTTATTTATCTCATTAACCTCGACAGGAAAATTTCAAAATTGGAAAAGGGCAACCATTCATAGCCCTAAAATTTTTTAATATATTGAATAACGAATGTTCATTAGTTTAATTTTTAAATCACCTAACAATGGAAGACAAGCACTATAGTTTTTTAGAAAGTGTAAACAGGAGTTTTAATAAGGCTGCAAAATTCACCCGGTGGGAAAAAGGCATCCTCGACCAGATAAGGGCCTGCAATGCGGTTTACCGCATGCGGTTTCCCATAAAACGCGATGACGGGTCAATAGAAGTGGTGGAAGCATACCGCGCCCAGCATTCACACCATAAAACGCCCTGCAAGGGCGGCATCCGCTACAGCGAAATGGTGGACCAGGATGAAGTGATGGCGCTCTCCGCTTTAATGACGTACAAATGCGCCATTGTAAATGTACCGTTTGGCGGCGCCAAGGGCGGCATTAAGATCAATCCGCGCAATTACAGCACCTGGGAACTGCAGAAAATAACCCGCCGTTATACCTCAGAGCTGGTAAAAAAAGAATTTATCGGCCCGGGCACCGATGTGCCTGCGCCTGATTACGGCACCGGCGAAAGGGAAATGGCCTGGATACTGGACACGTATATGGCTATGCACCCCGGCGAAGTGGATGCCATGGGCTGCGTTACGGGAAAACCTGTGGCGCAGGGCGGCGTGAGAGGCAGAAAAGAGGCTACCGGCCTGGGTGTGTTTTATGGCATAAGGGAAGTTTGCTCTATGCCTGATATAATGAAAAAATTAGGCCTCACCACCGGGGTTGCCGGCAAGCGCGTGGTGGTGCAGGGCCTTGGAAATGTGGGCTACCATACAGCTAAGTTTTTCAGGGAGCATGGCGCCAAAGTAATTGCCATTGCTGAATTTGAAGGCGCCATTTACAGCGAAGACGGCCTGAATGAAGAAGCCGTATTTCAGCACAGGAAAAACACGGCATCAATATTAAACTTTCCTATTGCTGCTAACCTGCGCACAAGTGGCGATGCGCTGGAGCTGGAATGTGATATCCTCATCCCGGCAGCTTTGGAAAATGTTATTAACGGAGAAAATGCAGCAAGGGTGAAAGCAAAAATAATCGCCGAGGCAGCCAATGGCCCTTTAACCCCCGAAGCCGATGACATACTCGCCCAAAAAGGCGCGCTTGTTATCCCCGATATGTATCTGAATGCAGGGGGGGTAACCGTTTCTTATTTTGAATGGCTGAAGAATTTAAGCCATGTGCGTTATGGAAGGATGGAAAAGCGTTTTACCGAAAACCTGAACAAGCACATCATTGGCCAGATGGAGGAATTAACCGGCAAAACGGTTGATGCCCGCGAGAAACTCCTGATAGAACATGGCCCCGACGAGGTTGACCTTGTTTACAGCGGGCTTGAACAAACCATGATAGAAGCCACCCGTGAAATTATGGCCTGCTGGCATGCAAACGATAAAATTCCCGACATGCGCACCGCTGCCTACGTGGTGGCCATTGACAAAGTGGGAACAAGCTATGCAGAGTTAGGCATCTTTCCATAAAGCATAAATACGGATGCGAATTTTTTTTAGTAATACACCGGTTTCTAAAAAAGGCCGGTGTATTTTTTAAGAAATGGGTTAATTTACATTCGCCTTTTGCGGGCACCCTCGGTTTACCACAAACGTAGTGCTTATGAAAACTATCTTTCAGAACATCCATATTAATTATGGCCGTAAAAACCACATTCCTGCATTTGACGGTGTAAGAGGCGCCAGCATAATCGTTGTTACTTTATACCATTATTTTCTTTTGCCGTATGCAGCCTGGTTTTCAATGGAATCATTTTTTGTATTGTCAGGGTTCCTAATTACAGGCATATTACTGGATATCAGGGAGCGCAAAAATTTTTTTAAGAATTATCTCGCCCGCAGAATGCTCAGGATTCTTCCGCTTTATTATGGGCTGCTGATTATTGCTTTTTTTATTGTGCCTTTATTTGTTAGCAAAGAAAGCCTTGCACCCTTCTCCCTATATTATCATCACCAGGAATATTTCTGGATATACCTGCAAAACTGGCTGTTGCTTTATAACGAAGCCGGTTTAAAAGGCGTCAGCCGCATCATGCTGCATTTATGGTCGCTTGCCATTGAAGAGCAGTTTTATATTGTATGGCCATTGCTCGTGCTTATTTTCAACAGGAAGGTATTTACAAAAATTATTGCCGGAATAATTCTCTTCAGCATCACATTAAAATGTTATTTCCACTTTTCCGGCTATCCCTGGCAGGAAAATTATTTTAATACTTTCTGCCGCCTCGATTCTTTAAGCATGGGCGGTTTAATTGCCGTGTGCGTGCGCGATAAATCATTTATTCCCTTCCTTAATAAAACAGCGCCCTATATTTTTAAGCTGTTGGGCGCTGTGCTGCTCATTGCAATTCTCATATACCGGCCCCGCATGCCGGGTGAACGGTTCCTGGAGCCTCTGGGCACAACCCTGTTTGCCATCTTATTTGCAGGAATGCTTTTATATTGCCTGTCAGACCATAAAAGAAATTATGTAAAACGTTTTTTGGAGCTAAGGCTTTTTACCTTTCTTGGCAAATACAGTTATTCTTTGTACATATTCCATGTGCCAATTCTTGTATTAATACGGCACCGGCTTACCGCCCTTTTGCAGGAGCACATAAAAGGCGGGGCCGCTTTTTTATTATCCAGCATAATCTGCCTTACATTTACATTTTTGTTTAGCCGGTTTACCTGGATAGCAATAGAAAAACCTGCATTAAAGCTTAAAAAATTTTTTAAGTACGCCGACGAGAAAACAGAACCGCTATCGGTTGTCCGCCCTGCTGCAACCGAAACCATTTAATACATTCATTGTTGAATTTATTATAATCGAAAACAAAAGCATTCATGGCTGTAGCACCAGACAATATCCTGCTTGCAAAACCTTCTTCAATTATTGAACGGCCTTCGGCTGCGCCGGCAGGCAAAGGGGTTAAGCTATACATTTATGGTTTGGCAATGGCTGCTTTGTTCAGCGCCATTGGCATTTTGTGGGATATTTCCTGGCATTCCTCCGTGGGCAGGGATAAGTTTCTCAGCCCGCCGCATATTCTTATTTACATAGGCGCCATTTTCGGCGGCTTGTTTTCGGGGATACAATTAATCATAAACAGTTTTTTTACCCCCAAAAAAGAAAGAGTCGCTTTTGTAAAGGTTTGGGGCATTTTTTACAGTTCGCTGGGCGCCCTGTTTTGTATTTGGGGCGCTATGGCCATGCTTACTTCCGCCCCTTTTGATAACTGGTGGCACAGCGCTTACGGCCTTGATGTAAAAGTATTTTCCCCGCCGCATGCGCTGCTTATGCTGGGCATTTTTTGCCTTGAATTCGGCGGGTGCATCTCTATCAGCAAGTACATTAATCTTGCAGGGCCAGAAGATAAAGCCCTGCCGGTGCTCCGGTTTTTATTTATAGTAAGCGCCGCCAGTTTTTTGTGCATGGTTTATACAATCGCTAACCCGGTAATTAAGATAAGAAACATGCGGCGCTCAGAATTTTACCTCGTTACCACGTTTATTACTTTGTTAGCGTTGCCCGCTTTTAGCCGCGCCCTCCGCATGAAATGGGGCATGACGGCCATTGCGCTCGGCTATTTTATTTTACAGGGTGGCGCCAACTGGATATTGCAGCTTTTTCCGGCGCAGCCCAGGCTTGGGCCTGTTTTAACGCATATCACACATTTTCAGCCCGCCATGTTCCCCATGCTCATTATAATACCTTCCTTTTTTATGGATATTGTTATGGCGAAGATGAAAGCCGGCGATTGGATAAAGGCTGCTTTTATAACAATTACTTTTGTTGTTTTACTGGCAGCTATTCAATACCCGTTCAGTGGCTTTTTGCTGCAATCCCCTAATTCCCGCAACTGGTTTTTTGGAGGCGGTTCGTGGTATTTTCAAAATCCTCCCGATTCACCTTACCGTTTTAAATTTAGCCCTGCCGACCTGCAACCGATGCCTTCTTTTTTAAAAGGCACAGGCATTACAATCTTAGCGGGCATCGTTATCAGCCGCATCAGCTTCAGTTGGGGAAACTGGATGCTTCGGGTACAACGTTAAATTTTTGAAGCAATGAAACGCCCATGCAAAATGTTTTTTTCAACCAGGGGAATGTACATCAGGACGTTCCCTGTCTGCCGGACAGGCAGGCATGAGACCATTGAAAAATCAAACCTGTACGAATGAAACCGAGCATGATAATTTTTCTCACACAACCCGTCCCGAACCAGCTTCGGGAGGGGAATGCCTGCCTGCCGGCGAGGCAGGTACATAGCGAGGTTCTCCCGAAACAAGTTCGGGACAGGCATGAGACCATCGAAAAAACAAACCTGTACGAATGAAAAGAAAGGTTTTTGTTTTGGTTATGCTGCTTATACAGTTAAACAAAACTTACGCGCACATAGGAAATTCAAATATTACGCTGGAGGGTATGGCCGGGCCGTATCATGTATTGGTGAATATTAAGCCGCCCGATGTTATTCCCGGCACGGCTTCATTAACGGTTTATACAAGCGGGGCGGGAATAAAAATAACCGCCCGCCCGGTTTATTTTTATTCAGGCGAAGGGGGTGCGCCGCTACCCGATATTTTAGATGCCGTAGCCGGAAACCCGGGCCAGTATTCAGGCGCCCTGTGGCTGATGAATAATGGCTCGGCCAGCATAGAGATTGGCCTTTCCGGGCCTAAAGGAAAGGGAAAAATACTCGTTCCGGTGGTTGCTGTTTCCATAACAAAAAAAAGCCTCCCGCCTTTTACCAGGTATATGCTTATTGCGCTGGGCGTTTTTCTCTTTGTGCTCATGGCAACCATTAGCGGCGCCAGCGTGTCTGATGCGGTTACAAAAAGCGGGGAGCCCATTTCCGCCAAAAGCAAATATGCAAAAGGAGCTGCCATTATTATTACCGCTTTATTATGTTCCGGGCTCGTGCTCGGCGGAAAACGATGGTGGAATAGTATTGAAAAAAAAACAAGCCGGTACATTTTTAAACCTATGCATGCCAGTTATACCGTTGAAAATAATAAGGGCAACGTATTGAACCTGACTATTGATACAGCCGGCAGCCAGCGAAGCAAATGGCTGCCATATATTATTCCCGACCATGGAAAAATAATGCACCTGTTTCTGGTTAGCCTGCCCGGGATGGAGGTTTTTGCACATATACATCCGGCACGTACAGGCTCTCTGGGCTTTTCTGTTGATATGCCGGATATTCCCAATGGGAAATATCTTGCTTTTGCGGATATCGTTTATAATTCCGGGTTTACAGAAACTTTAAAAGATACCCTTACCATCAATAACGATACAACAGGGTTTAAAACAGACAGCGCAGGAGACAGTGATAATTCAAGCGATATTTCCCACCCCATTTCGTTTGCCGGGAACGTGGGCAACGAAGGCAAAAACGTAACCATTGGCGGTAAAACAGGGCAGGTTTATAACACCGGCGATGGTTTAAAAATTTTACTGGAAGCGCCGGAAAAAGGCAGGCATTACTTTAGCGGCGGGCTGCAACAATTTAAGTTCAGCCTGTGGGATGAGAATAACCAGCCCTTTGTGCCAGATCTTTATATGGGAATGGCAGGCCACCTGATGATAATTCGGTACGACGGAAATGTTTTCTCTCATGTGCATCCTGTAGGCACCTATTCAATGGCTGCGCAGATGAGGCTTGAGAACCGCATGGCCACAACAGGCGGCAAGCCGGAAAACCCGGATGCAGCCGCTTTCAGGGATAGCGTGGATATAGCTGTAAAAAAGCTGGAAGCTATGCCCGAAAAAGAAAGGGAAGATTATTTAATGATGGAAATGGCAGGTATGGAAATGCCGGCCGGCTGCGGCCCTGAAGAAAAGAAAACAATGATGGGCATGCTCAATATGCACACTGGCAATACGGTAAGTTTTCCATACACATTTGAATCGCCGGGCAATTACCGTATATGGGTGCAGGTGAAAAAAAACGGCAGGGTTTATACAGGTGTGTTTGACCGGGCGGTGAAATAAATTTTTATCGCTGTTACAACGCCTCAAATTATTACTTAGCCTTGCTTCGTTTCCTTTGCTTTACTTTTATCTTTTCAAATATTAAACATTTCCCGTGCCTGCGGGATATAGTTATGAAGTATTATATTATAGCAGGAGAGGCAAGCGGCGACCTGCATGGCAGTAATCTGATAAAAGAAGTTAAAAAGCTGGATGCAGAAGCAAACATCCGGTGCTGGGGCGGCGATTTGATGCGGGCTGCCGGCGCAACACTTGCGAAGCATTATCACGACCTGGCATTTATGGGTTTTGCAGAAATAGTAATGAATTTAAAAAACATTCTTGGTAATTTGAAATTTTGTAAAGAAGATATCTTACAGTTTGATCCTGATGTTTTGGTATTAATTAATTATTCTGCTTTTAATCTTCGTATTGCGGAATGGGCCTATAAGCCAAAAGCCAAAAGCCAAAAGCCAAAAGCCAAAACTGTTTTTTATATACCCCCGCAAGTCTGGGCATGGAAGGAAAGCCGTGTGCCCAAAATGAAAGAAACGATAGATGAGATGATCGTTATCCTTCCTTTTGAAAAAGAATATTATAAAAACAAATGGAACTGGGATGTGGATTATGTGGGCCATCCGCTGGTACAGGCAGTTGAGGAGTTTAAGCAATCCGCAATCAGCAGCCAGCCTTCAGCTAATAATATTATTGCCTTATTGCCCGGCAGCAGGAAGCAGGAAATTGCGAAGAAGCTGCCCATCATGCTGGAAGTAAGCAGGTATTTTCCGCAGTACCAGTTTATCCTGGCAAAAGCGCCCGGTCTGGAAGATGCGTTTTATGAAAGCTTTGTGCGCAACTATACCAATGTTTCTTCTGTTCGCAATAAAACATATCAACTGCTTTCAGAAGCAAAGGCTGCATTGGTTACAAGCGGCACGGCAACATTGGAAACCGCCCTGTTTGGCGTGCCCGAAGTGGTTTGCTACAAAGGTAGCAACATGAGTTACCAGATAGCGAAGCGGCTTATTAAGATCAAATATATATCGCTGGTAAACCTGATAATGGATAAGCCGGTTGTAAAAGAATTGATTCAAAACGAGCTTACCGTAAAAAATGTAAAGCGGGAATTATCAAAGCTGCTTTGTGATGAAACCAAAAAAGCGCAGATTAAGCAGGATTATGAAGACCTGAAAAAGATGCTTTCTGCCGGCGGCAATGCTTCTGCCAATGCAGCAAAGATTGTAATTGAAACAGCGAGGGCGCAAACCGGGAAACCTGTTTAATTGCTATATGAGCGTTGTTCAGACCGGCCAGGCCGCTTTCGCGGGCCAGCCGGGATTACAAATCCCGGCGCCTGAAATGCATGCATTAACCATTCAGTTTTCTTAACTGTTGCAATAAAGCTTTCAGGTCTTTTGGCAGCGGCGCTTCAAATGAAAAGGCTTCTTCATCCAGCGTAAACTTTAACGAGGCGCTGTGCAGGGCCAGCCTTGATAAAACCGGCCTTTCTTCCATTTCGTTCCTGCCCAGGTTATATTTTTTCTTGAGGGAAGAAAGAAAAACCGGGCTGCCATCGCCATACAAATCATCACATACTATGCTGTGCCCTATAAACCGGGAATGAAGGCGTATCTGATGTGTTCTGCCGGTAAGGATATTAAATTTCACCCAGCTAAAACGCTTAAAATCTTCCAGCGTTTCATATTCTGTAAATGCCGGTTTGCCCTTTATATGCAAAACCATTTTACCATTGCCCGACGGGTGCTGCATTATTGGCTCTTCAATTTTTCCGCTTTGCGGTGAAAGGCTTCCATGAACAAGCCCGTAATATATTTTTTCTGTAGCCCGGCTTTCAAAAAGCCCGGAAAGCGCTTTATGCGCTGCTTCATTCTTTGCAAAAACAATTACGCCGCTTGTATTTTTATCAAGCCGGTGCACGGTAAAAATTTCACCATACTTATCTGCCAGCATTTGCTTAAGCGAAACCTCTTTCCCCTCCCTGCCGGGAATGCTGAGCAAACCGGCCGGTTTATTAACGGCAATCAACATACCGTTCTCAAAAATTGTATCAAACTTCATTATAAATCCTGTTACAGTAAATACAAGGTAAATGTATGCGCCGGCAGTTTTAATCTTTTGAAAAGTATTGCAATTCTTCCTCAAAATTTAAATATGGATGCCGTTGCAAAATATCTTTTGTTTTCTCCAGTTGCTGCTGCAGCAATTTTTTATGCAATGATGATTGCGGGTTGAATGGCTTATGTTTTTTTGCTATGTTTATTTTCTTTATTTCTTCTGCCAGCTCGTTTGTAGGCCTGTCAAAACAGGCTTCTGAAAATTTTTCCAGCACAAATTGTGTTGCCGCATAATTGGGGTGTGCCAGGTCAACATCATAAAAACGGTAATCCCGCAGCACATCTATCACCAGTTCATAAGCAGGAAAATAGTAAAGCTTATCAAATTTGTTTACCAAATGATGCACCGCTTCAATGAGCCTTGCTTTACTACGGTTGTTATCAACCACGCCATCTCTTAAATGCCGCACCGGGCTTATGGTAAAAATTATTCTCAGGCCGGGATTGAAATGGAAGAGCCGGTGGATCACATTATCAAATACCGTAACAATTTCTTCAATTGTATTCAGGTGCTTAATAAAGTTTTGCGCCGGCGCTTTGTGGCAGTTGGCCACCTCGCCCCCTATCCACCGGGTGGAGTGGGGAGACTCCGGCGTAAGTTTATAGGTAAATGCGGAGCCTAACGTTATGATGAGCCAATCGGCTTCTTTTAAGAAAGCATGCGCCTGCTGCCGGCTGTTATTGATTGCTGCTAAACAGGTTTCTTTATCAGCATTCGAGAAACGGCTGTGGTGCTGCCAGCTATTCCAGGCTTCATTCAGATAGAACAAATCAGCTTCGGCATACTGCCTGTTTTGAATGTATGACAACAGGCTGGATGCAACGCTTTTCGGATCGAACAAAATACCATTTGGGTTTTGCAGCGCATTAAATTTTGATTCGATCAAAAAGTTGCCAATATGTTCTGTAAAACATGAACCCGTGAGCAAAATCTTATCCCTGTATGATATGGAAGGCTCAAGCGGTTTAATATTAATGTTTGCAAAGAACTGCATGCTTATATAAAAATTTCGTTTGCGATAGTTATGCTTTTTTGCAAAGCCTCTTTATTCAATGTGCCCAATACATGCTTTTGTTTGAAATATTCAATCATATAGAGCGTATCCATATTGCCCACCAGTGCATCCTGCGCCATGGGGCAGCCGCCAATACCTTTTAATGCACCATCAAACCGCATGCAGCCGGCGCTATATGCAGCTTCTAATTTTTCTTTCCTGTTTGCTGCAGATGCATGTAAGTGCACACCTGTTTCTATGAATGGATATCGTTGTATTAAAATTGTGCAGGCACTATGTATTTGTTCAGGCGTGGCAACGCCAACGGTATCGGCCAAAGAAATAATCTTTATGCCCCGTTGCGCCAGGGCATCTGCCCAATGCAATAAAATTGCTTCATTACAGGCATCGCCGTAAGGATTGCCGAATGCCATGCTTAAGTAAACAACCAGTGTTTTGTTATGTTGCATACAGGCTGACTGAATGGCTTCCACACGCTGCAGGCTTTCTTCAATGCTGCTGTTGGCATTGCGTTGCTGGAATGTGGGCGATATGGAAAACGGAAAGCCAAGATAACTGATCCCATCATAAACAACAGCTTCTTTAGCGCCTCTTTCATTGGCAACAATTGCAAGCAATTTTGTATTGCTTTCTTCAAAATTTAAATTACCAATTACTTCTTTTGTATCAGCCATTTGCGGCATGGCTTTGGAGGAAACGAAACTTCCAAAATCAATCGTATCAAAGCCAATCTGCAGCAGGCCGTTGATGTAGTTTATTTTTTGTTGGGTTGGAATAAATGCATGCCAGCCCTGCATAGCGTCCCGCGGGCATTCAATAAGCTTTACTGCATTATTCATTCGTGCATATTTGTTTTTTCAGATGTCTCATGCCTGTCCCGAACTTGCTTCGGGAGAACCTCGCTATGTACATTCCCCTGTGTGAGAAAAAATTATCATGCTCGGTTTCATTCGTACAAGTTTATTTTTTCAATGGTCTCATGCCTGTCCCGAACTTGTTTCGGGAGAACCTCGCTACGTACCTGCCTCGCCGGCAGGCATTCCCCTCCCGAAGCTGGTTCGGGACGGGTTGTGTGAGAAAAATTATCATGCTCGGTTTCATGGCACAAATGTAAAAGCATTGCCGGGATTGTTGCTATAAACAAAAAAGCATCACACAAACTGCATGATGCTTTCTTCAATATAAAATACAAACTTATAAGATCTTTATGCCCAGGCCAAACTGCAGCGCCTGGCTTTTCCATTTATCAGAATCAGTTACGTCGCTAATATTGCTCAGGCCAATATTATAACGGCCATACACCTTTAGCACGCCAAAATTTAATTGTGCGCCCAATACGGCCGCAAGGTCGCCGCCTTTAAAAGCATCGCTTACATTATCGCCCAGCTTCTGGTCTTTATTCATCAATACGCTAAACTGCGGGCCTAACTGAAACGTAAGCAGCCTGCTCGCATTAATGTTAAGCAGGATGGGGACGTTCAGATAATTCAGGTGCACCTTATCCGGTTTGGTTATTATTGCATCCGATGAATCCTTATACGTAGTATTGGTTTGGCTGAAAAGCAATTCGGGTTGTATAGCGATGGTTTTGCTTATGCCAATTTCGGCATAAGCGCCCAGCACATAGCCGAAATTGTAACCATCTTTAAACGACTGCCCGTCTATCTTGCCGAGATTGGCGCCCACTTTACCTCCCAGGCTAAACGACTGGGCCGAGGCGGCGGCAGACAGGGCTGTTATAAAACATAAAGACAAAATGAATTTTTGCATAGAATTGATTTTTGTTTTGTGATTTCCCGGTTATATGAGAGACCCTATTAAAACGATGCAGGTTGCAATAAATTACTTAAAAAAATCCTAAAGCGGTTATTCCACCTTTCTATACAGGTCTGCCCGCCTGCGTTGCGAATAGGCATTGATGGAATCAAATAAAATTTTATTTAACGCCGGATGTGTTTGATAGTAATCGAAGCTTTTAAAAAAATCATCTTTATTAATCTTATGCATCTGTAAAACCTGCGCCATATAAGCTGTATTCAATTGCGTGGCCGATGATGTATCTTTTTCTTTTTTTATAGTGGCATAGCTGCCCGCCTGCATCAATTCCCACACAATAACCTTCATTTTATCAACCGGCATTATCTTATCAGAGATCTTTTTATCCTCTGTACCGCAGGCTGCCAGATAAACTATAAACAAAACGCAAACAAAACACTGCTTCATTTCATTGATTCTTTATAAACGCCGGCATTGGAAATATCTATGGATGCTAAAACCTGCGATGCTTCTGTGCGGCTTTGCGGATCTGCATTCCTGAATATACCAATATATTCCTGCGATTTTCCCTGCACCAAAAATTGTGCAATCATGGTGTTAGGATTTTGCTGGTTAAAATCCTGCAGGGATGATAAAGACGCCAGTACGGCCGTACGGCCGCTTTCCGCATCGCTGTACATTTTATCAAGCCCGTTCCGGTAATAACCATAAATAATATCGTGCACATTGTTATACCTGGTATTAACCATGTTTTCCGACAGCCAGTAACGGTTTCTTTGCCCGTCAAACGGTTTCCACCCGCTTATCCCTTTTGCTTCCGGCGCATTGGTTACAATATTCTGCGCTTTCATAAAATAGGCATCACCGCCTTTCAGCGAAAATGAATCGTAATCAAAACCCAGTATCATATAAGCATAATAGGCAAAAATGGCGGTAAGGTTTGCGCTTAATGCATCTGTGCCCTGCACCCTGTTTTCATTAAAATTGAGCTGCTCGTACTGCACATATTTAAACTGCACATCTGCATCCTGGTAATTAATCAATGCTGTTTGATAAGTAGCATTAAACACCGGCCTTGCTGCCTGTATGGCCAGGCTGGCATTGTAAACATTATCTGCATTAACGCTTTTAACGGTAAGAATAAAATTGCAATTTATTTTTTCCTGCGGCTGATAGGCATCCTGCGTCCATTTGCGGCTGTTGATGAAACCGGCAAGTTGATTTTGCAGGGTGGTAAATACTGATTTATCAACTGTGGTGCCCACCTGCTGCGCCAGCACTACCACTTTAGCCTGCAGCTCCTGTGCATTAATCCCGGCACAGGCGGCAAACATGGGTATTATCAGCAAAAATTTACGCATGCATTTTTTCAATAACGAGTTCAACAATCTTCTTGGCAATATCTTTTTTTGATGCAAGCCCTGTTTCTACATGGCTGCCGTTTGCCAAAAAAACGGATACTTTATTCGTATCGTGCCCAAAACCGGCATTGGCGTCTTTCAGGGAATTTAAAACGATCATATCCGCATTTTTCTTTTTCAGCTTATCCAGCGCATGTTGTTTTTCATTGTTTGTTTCCAGTGCAAAACCAATTAAAAACTGGCTTTTCTTTTTTGCGCCCAATGTTGCCAGTATATCATTTGTTTTAGTAAGGTTAAGCATAAAGTTGTTCTCTGTTTTCTTTATTTTTTCTGTTGCCACAGATGCGGGTTTATAATCGGCAACCGCAGCGGCCATTATTTCAATATCCATTGCCTCATGTAGCTGCAAACAGGCATTATACATTTCTTCCGCCGTATTTACATTCACTATTTTAATGCCTTTATATTTTGTTTGCTGATGCACGGGGCCGCTCACCACCGTAACATCGGCGCCATTTTCATATAAAGCTTCAGCCAGTGCAAAACCCATTTTGCCGGATGAATGATTGCCTACAAAACGAACCGGGTCAACCGGTTCGTATGTGGGGCCGGCTGTTACCAGTGCTTTTTTGTTTTTCAGCGTATCCTGCCTGAAGAATTTTTCCTTCAGAAAAAACAGAATGTTTTCCGGCTCGGCCATGCGGCCTTCGCCCACCAAACCGCTGGCCAGCTCGCCGTGCTCCACATCAATCAAAACATGGCCATATTCTTTTAATGCCCTTATATTTTTTTGGGTGGCAGGGTGATGCCACATGTCTGCATCCATTGCCGGTGCAATTGCTATGGGGCAGGTAGATGAAAGGTAAACAGCCAGCAGCAAATTATCGCACTGGCCATGCGCCATTTTTGCCAGGGTATTGCAACTTAACGGAGCTACCAGCATTACATCGGCCCAACGGCCCAGCATTACATGATTAGCCCAGCTGTCTTCACTGAATATATCAACCAAAACTGTATTGCCGGTAAGTGTTGAAAGCACAAGCGGCGACACAAAATCTTTGGCTGCAGGCGTCATGATAACTTTAACTTCTGCGCCTTCTTTTACCAGCAGGCGCGCCAGCAATATTGATTTATAGGCGGCAATGCTTGCGCTTATTCCTAATAAAACTTTTTTTCCTTTAAGCATGCTTTTTTAATAAAAAATCCCCCGATGCATCGGGGGATTAAATGTACTACTTACAGGCTGTTAACGGAAAAGGTCGTCATCATTCTTCCTGTAATAAATTTTTTCATCCAGGAATTCCTGTGTGGCAAGAATAGCAGGATTGGGCATTTTTTCATACGCCTTTGAAATTTCAATCTGCTCCTTATTTTCATGAATCTCTTCCAGGCTATCGGTGTGGCTCGCAAATTCTTCCAGTTTATTATGCAATTCTTCTTTAATAACAATATTAATCTGATTAGCCCTTTTAGCAATGATAGCAATAGACTCATAAAGGTTGCCTGTTCTTGATTTAATATCAAGCAGGCTCTTTGTTTCAACTGTATTCAGCGTGTTAACGCTGAGTTGTCTCCTTAGTTTGCTCATTATTCTTTGTTTGAAGTTTTTTTAAATTATTTTCTGCCAGCGTTCTGTAGCTAACTGCATCTGTAAGCAATTTGCTTTGCGGAAAACGCTGTTCAAAATCGTTTACATCGGCCACTACTTTCTGGTATCGTTCCTCCTGTTTATCAATTACGCTCAGCTCCGCATATTTGTAATAGGCTTTAATGGAACTTAGCGCATAGCTGTCGCTGTTATCAGAATCAGGATAATCATCTATCAATACGGAAAAAGCAACGCCCGCCGCCTTAAAATAACCCAGGTCGTAATACAGTTTGGCGTTGTTAAATTCCTTTAGCTCCAGCTTTGCGCGGCATTTATCAATTATATCATTTGATTCCTCCACCCTTTTCGAATCGGGGTGGGTATTAATAAAAGCCTGCAGCAATGCTATGGTCTTTACCGTGTTTGTTTGGTCAAGATCAACTTTTGGCGATTGTTTATAATATGCCATACAGCGCATAAACTCCGTTTCTTCCACCCGGGCGCTGTTTGGAAAGTTTTCGCCATACGTTTTGAAAAGGTTTTCCGCATTCATGTAATCTTTCTGGTAATAGGCGGTATAAGCATATTTATAATAAATATCCTCAAATCTGGCGTCGCCTTTATACAATGGTAAAAGATCGCTGTAAAGTTGCTGCGCCTTGCTGTAATCTTTCTTTACATAAAATTGCTCAGCCATTTTAAGCTTATACTCTTTATCCTTGCTTTTTAATATCTTTCCAAGCCTGGAAGTACAGGAGGCGAGCAGCAAAAAGCTTAATAAAATGCCAGGTAAAAATTTCATAAAACGTGCAAAGATAATTTTTTCGGGCAAATTAGGCATCCATTGTTCATCATTTGCTATTATATCAGTTAATAAAAAGAAAAATCCACCCAATAAAAGCGTTTAAATATTTCCGCATAAACGGTTTTACGTTATTCCTTGTCGAAATTTGCACTATGAAAAGATCGCTCCTCTTATTATTTGTATCCGGCCTCTTTTTTTTACCGGCATTTTCTCAGAATAATACTTCGGCGGAAGGCATTTTGGATAAATCTGCTGCCAAGGTAAGATCGGCAAAAGGCATAAATGTTAGCTTCTCTTTAACACAAAAAGATCAGCAAAACCGGGTTGTTTCAGCTTCAAAGGGAAACATGAAGATGAAGGGTGATAAATATTACATTAACCAGGGCGGCAGCGAAATTTATTGCAATGGCATTCAAATATGGAATTTTGATGGGCAGAATGAAGTCACGGTTGCTAAAGTTGATAAAGACGATAATGATTTTTCACCACAGCAAATTCTTACCGGTTTCAATAAAAGAGATTTTGACATTAAGCTGGTTTCTTCGGCAGGAAACAGTTATCAGGTAGGCTTAACACCGCTTGACAAAAGGCAAAGCTTTAAACAGATTACCCTTTACATTAATAAATCAACCAGCCTTGTATCCCGGGCAGCGGTGGTTGATAAAACGAACAGCACTATAGAAATAAGCTTTAATAATATTTCGCTGAATGCTTCGTTTGACGATAACCTGTTTGTGTTTGATGCAAAAAAACATCCCGGCATAGACATCATCAATAATTAAACTGAATTTACTGTTACAGATTTTTTGTTCAGTTTTGCCGGATGAGTAAAAAAATTATCATCGCAATTGACGGGTATTCTTCCTGCGGCAAAAGCACACTTGCCAAACAACTGGCGAAAGATCTGTATTATATTTATGCCGACAGCGGCGCTATGTACAGGGCCATAACTTTATATTTTCTGCGTAACGAAGTTCCGCACACCAATATCAGCCAGGTAAAAAAGGCACTGGGAAATATACATCTGGAATTTGTGTTTGATGTAGATGCCGGCAAAAGCATTTTATACCTGAACGATGAGAATATTGAATTGAACATTCGCGATATGGTGATAAGCGAAAAAGTAAGCGAAGTGGCTACCATTAAAGAAGTAAGAGAATTTGCAGTGGCAGAGCAGCAAAGAATGGGCATACATAAAGGCATTGTTATGGATGGGCGGGACATTGGCACCACCGTTTTTCCACATGCCGAATTAAAAATTTTTATGACGGCAGACATTGCGATACGTGTTGAAAGAAGATTTAAAGAATTATTTGCCGTAAACCCCGCTATTACAATTGAAGAAGTTAAGCAAAACCTGGAAATGCGGGATTACATTGACAGCAACCGGGAAATAAGCCCTTTGCGGAAAGCAGAAGACGCTGTTATTTTGGATAACAGCAATCTTACAATGGCACAGCAATTGAAAATAGCTTTGCAGTGGGCCAAAGAAAAAACTGATCTGGCATAAAATATTGATGAGGCTTGACAGCATGCATGAAATAGAACCGTTTTATAACTGGAGGCATATATACACTGCGGAAGAAGATCCCCGGTCGCCTTTTTATGGGCGCATATACAGCGAATTTGAATTTTCACAAACCGTTTATAACTATTACATACACCCGCAATGGGATGAATTTGGCAGCCGAACATTATACCTGAAAATAATTTATGCAGATTATGAATTGGGCTATGCAATTATTGAAATGATCGGTGAATGGAATGATGCTATTGAAAATGATATTATGACTTTGAAGCGGGATGTAATTGATGTAATGACGGGCAATGGCATCAATAAATTCATTCTTATAACGGAGAACGTTTTAAATTTTCATAGCGGCGACAAAGATTATTACCAGGAATGGGCGGAAGAAAATGAAGGTTCCGGCGGATGGGTTATTGCTTTAAATATGAGCGAGCCCGCCCAGTATGATTTTCGCAGGAAAAAAATTGACCGGTACATTGAACTGATTGACCTGCCTGAATGGCGGGTATATAAGCCCTACCATTTATTTAAAAAAATTGACACCCTTCTGCACAACCGGCTCGATTAAAGCGTAATATATAAGCGCTAATATAATTTATATAACCACTTATATATTATCATTTCTTTTACGATTGAAGCTTCATTCCTATCCATATATGCCGTATCTTTGCAGCGCCAGCATAAAAATTAATTTTTTATATGTTTGGGAGGCATTAAACACTGCCTTTAGCTCTTTCGCATTGCCTGCTATATAGAAAGATTTTTTTGATTAAATGAACAATTATGAAACAGGAAACAGACAATTCGAAAGTGTATCTTGACCAGGATGAATTAAACACGCTTGTAGCGGAAGTGAAAGAAACAGTAGCGGGCAGAATTAGTGAAACAAAAAATATATTCAGCGCTGCTGATCTCTGGAATATTCAAAGAATGAAAACGAGAATACAGAGAAGATCAACATTATGAAAATAAAAGAGGCGGCTTAAAAACCGCCTCTTTTATTTTCAGTTAATGGTAACGCTGCCATTAATTATTTTTATATAATACAGCTTCTTGTTTTCAAGATAATCAGGTAAAAAAGATGTTTGGGTAAGCCTTACCGGTTCAAAACTATAATTATTTGAAACCGTATAATCGTCCCGGGAAATATTATTGATGAATGAATCCGGGTTAACCAATAACAGCCTGGCAAAGTGATACATGGTTTCATAACCTTTATATACCATATCACTTGGTTTTGTATAATAGGCGCGCATATAATTTGCAGATATGCTGTCAATAAAAGCGCCACCGCGCACGTAGTTATAAGGCGTGGTTACTACTATTTGTATTTTATCAGATGCCTGGCCTGTCGTTCCATCCATTCCATTCCAGGTAGGCATGCCCGCCACCACGCTTGAATAAGTTTCGCCATTATCATTTAGTGTCTTTATAAGCGCCTGGCCAAATTTTTCATATAAGCTTCCGCAAAGAACAATGTTTTGGGTCGTGCTGTCTAACCGGCTCAACACGTCTGCCGCAGAAAAATTATCCCTTAAAATAATCGTGGAGAAATTAAGCGCCCGCCTTGCATTGAGCAGTTTTAATTCTTCCGAAATTTTGTCTTCCAATGAACCACGGCGCGTAAAAAAAACAATTTTTTTGCCGCGATAATTATTTGCGAGGTAGTTATATATTGCCTGTACGTGCGTTTTCCAGGTTGGATTTACCAGTATAAAAAACGGGTTGTTTTCGAGATAAATATCATTAGGAAAAGTGGCAGAAATTACCGGTATGCTATTCCTGGCAGAGAATGAAGTAAGCGCCCGCTGTTCTGTTGAACTGGATATAGAAGCCACCACAAGCGCAAAATTCATCGGCTGCATCTGAACAGTAAGCTGATCCATGGATTGACCGGCTTTATGGGTATCATATATCCACACTTCAATGTTGGCATTTTCTTTCTGCAGGGAATCAATCGCCATCATTACGCCGCTGTAAAAATCAAGGCCCGATAAAAAATATTGCGGTATCCTTACATTGCTCAGATTGTATTCATACCCGTTAAAAGCAGAATCGAGATTTAAAGGCAGCAATACAGCTATGCGCAAAGGCGCATGCGTTGTATCGGCTGCTTTTGAAATGCCTGTTATGAAAACGAAAAGCAGGGCAGGAAGCATTTTTTTAATAGCTGAATGCATAAATGGTAATCGCAAAAATCAAATTTAGTGCCTATTCCCACTCAATGGTAGCAGGCGGTTTACTGCTTATATCATACACCACGCGGTTTATACCGCGAACGCCGTTTATAATTTCGTTTGATACATGCGCAAGAAAATCATAAGGCAAATGCGCCCAGTCTGCCGTCATGCCATCCACTGAAGTCACAGCCCGCAAGGCAACGGTATATTCATACGTACGCTCATCGCCCATAACGCCCACGCTTTTCACCGGCAATAATATAGCGGCTGCCTGCCATACTTTATTGTACAGGCTATGTTCTTTTAACGAGTTAATAAATACAGCATCTGCCTGCTGCAACAGCTTAACTTTTTCTTCCGTTATATCACCCAATATTCTTATGGCAAGCCCAGGACCAGGAAAAGGATGGCGATTGATCATATCCGGTGGGATGCCCAGCTCAAGCCCTACTTTTCTTACTTCATCCTTAAATAAAAAACGCAAAGGCTCAGCCAAAGAAAGATGCATTTTATCCGGCAGGCCGCCAACATTATGATGTGATTTGATGGTAACAGAAGGCCCATGTACGCTTATGCTTTCAATTACATCAGGATAAATTGTTCCCTGCCCTAAAAATTTTGCTTCCGGAATTTTTGCGGCTTCTTCCTGGAATACATCAATAAATAATTTACCGATGGCTTTTCTTTTGGCCTCCGGCTCTGTTTTGTCTTTTAAAGCATCATAAAATTGCTGCTTTGCATCAATGCCTGTTACATTAAGCCCGATCTTTTTATACGTTTCAAGCACGCTTTCAAACTCATCTTTGCGTAATACGCCATTGTCAACAAAAATACCGTGCAACCTTTCGCCGATTGCTTTACTGATGAGGGTTGCAGCAACCGTGCTGTCAACACCACCGCTTAAAGCCATAATAACATGCGCACCGCCAATTTGTTTCTTTAAAGCATCAACGGTTTCGTGTATGAATGAAGCCGGCGTCCAATCCTGTTTGCAGCCGCAGATATTTACCAGGAAGTTTTTGATGATCTTTTTGCCTTCAGTAGAATGATAAACCTCTGCATGAAACTGTATGCCGTATAACGGAAAGGCGGTTGACTGTTGACCGTTGACTGCTGACCGGAAGGCTGCAACCGGAATGCTTGCGGTAGTTGCCAGCAATTCAAAACCTTCAGGCAGTTTTGTAATGGTGTCGCTGTGGCTCATCCAAACCTGCGATTCATCCTGCACACCGGCAAGCAGCACATCGTTTTCAATTTGCTTGTGCAGCTTTGCTCTTCCATATTCGCGTTTGTTTGATTTTTCAACTTTACCGCCGTATTCCTTTGCCGTAAGCTGTGCACCGTAACAAACGCCCAGCACAGGTGTTTTCTGAATGAAGGAAGCAATGTCAACCACGGGCGCATTTGCGTCGTTCACGCTAAATGGCGAACCGCTTAAAATAACACCTTTAACAGCTTCATCAATTACAAAAGGTTTATTAAATGGAAGTATTTCGCAGTAAACATTGGCTTCTCTTACGGCACGGGCAATTAATTGCGTGTATTGGCTGCCAAAGTCGAGAATTAAAATTTTTTCGGTCATAAGAATGCGCGAAGATAGCCGATTTTAAAAAGATGCCGGCTGAGGGTTTACAATCAATTAACCAGAGCCGGCAGGGCCTGATATACAGCTTTACAGCCCTCATAAAAATGCACAACACCTTTTTTTTATTATGTGCTTAATTTAGCGGTAAGAAAAAATTCATGCATGAAAGTATCATTTACACTGCTTGCAATAGCCGCCATGTTTGCATCCTGTTACAATCCATTTAACAAAACCGTAAAAGGCAACGGTAATATTAAAACCGAGGAAAGAAATTTGCCTTCATTTGATGAAATAAAATGTGCGGGCAGTTATAATGTTGAGCTTACGCAAGGCAATTCGTCAACTGTAAAAATTGAAACGGATGAAAACCTGCTGCCTTATATTGAAACGAAGGTAAACGGAGATGAGCTTGTAATACGCACAGAAGAGGATGTGAACATACTATCATTTGATAAGGTAAAAGTTTATATAACCACCAACAGGCTTGAAAGATTTAAATTAAGCGGCAGCGGCGATATTAAAACCACCAATAAATTTACGGGCGGCGATCATCTTAACCTTGACATTGCCGGCAGCGGCAGCATACATTTTGATGTAAACACGCCAACAATAAGCTCATCCATTTCAGGGAGCGGGGACATTTATTTAAGCGGCGAAACAAAAGATTCCAGGATTGATATTGCCGGCAGCGGCAATTATCATGCAGATGATTTAAAAGCGGAGAATGTAACGGTAAAAATTGCCGGCAGCGGCGATGCCTGGCTGTTTGCAGATAGCCAGCTTGATATAAACATTGCAGGCATTGGGAATGTTTATTATAGGGGTAATGCAACTGTAAATAAAAATATAGCCGGCTCGGGAAAGATTGAAAAAAAGGACTGATCTTTTCTGCCGCGCCTTCCTTAGCCAAGCAATTTTTCAACAGCCGCATGATATTTTTCAAAATGAAAACTCTCAACCGCTTTCTGCATGTTTGCAGCAATTTTATCATTCATTAAATTACCAATGCTGCCCTCATGCACGTGCTGCACAGTTGTGGAATATTCAAATTTTCCATTTTCAATATCCAGCCCGATTTTTTTATAAGCATCGCGGAAAGGCATGCCGTTATTTACCAGCCTGTTTACTTCTTCCACACTAAACAGGTATTTGTATTTTTCATCGTCAAGAATATCTTTCTTCACTTCAATATTGCTGAGCATCAGGGCAGCCATATTGATGCAATCGTTTAATGTAGTAAATGCAGGGAACAAATGTTCTTTCAGCAATTGCAGGTCGCGATGATAACCGGAAGGAAGGTTGGTCGTCATCATCATAATTTCATTTGGCAGCGCCTTGATTTGATTGCAATGCGAACGGATCAGTTCAAACACATCAGGATTTTTTTTGTGCGGCATGATGCTGCTGCCTGTTGTAAGCTCAGCAGGAAATGAAACAAACCCAAAGTTTTGGTTAAGGTATAAACACATATCCATGCTCAGCCTTGCCAATGTGTCTGCAATATTTGTAAGCGCTGATGCGACGATGCGCTCCGTTTTTCCGCGGCTCATTTGCGCATATACCACATTATAATGCAGGTCATCAAAACCTAATAACTGCGTTGTCAGCGTTCTGTTGATTGGAAAGGACGAGCCATAACCGGCGGCGGAACCTAAGGGGTTTTTATTAACAACATCATACGCAGCTTTTAAAGTGTTTACATCATCTACCAAACTTTCAGCGTAAGCGCCAAACCATAAACCGAATGATGAAGGCATGGCTAACTGCAGATGCGTATAGCCCGGCAACAAATCGTTTTTATATTTTTCGCTTTGCTGAATAAGCAATTCAAAAAAAGATTGGATGCTTAAAACGATCTGCTTTATCTCCTGGCGCAGGAATAGTTTTATATCCACCAATACCTGGTCGTTGCGGCTGCGGGCGGAATGGATTTTTTTGCCAATATCGCCGAGCTTTTCGGTAAGGAGAAATTCTATCTGGGAGTGAATATCTTCAATGTCATCGTGAATCGTAAAGCCCCCGTCCCCTGAAGGGGAGCTATTATCCTGCTGCGTTGTTTTGTATATCTCTTTTAATTCTGTTGCGAGCTTTTCTGCTTCATCATTTGTAAGCAACCCAACAGTTGCCAGCATTTTTGCATGGGCTATATTGCCTAATACATCAAAAGGCGCAAGCAGTAAATCAAATTCCCTATCGTTACCTACGGTAAATTTTTCTACCTCGACCCCATCCCCTGAAGGGGAGTTATTATTTTTTTGCCAGAGTTTCATTATAGTTACAGGTTATTTATTACCGGTTTCAGGTTTTTGGAAATCGTTCCAGTTATCTTCTACCCATTGAATAAATTTATTGATACGTTTACTTAAAGCTTCATAATCTTGCTTTGGCTGATTAAAAATTGCAGTATCTTTCAACGAGTTTGTCTCAAATAAAAACTCAAGATGCAGAATGGTTTCATCACATTCTGACTGTGCATAAATAAGAAATCTTATTATTGTTGTCCGACTAAATAATTTAAAATCTTGTATTTCAATGTTTGACCTCACCCCAACCCCTCTCCAAAGGAGAGGGGCCAGAACCCGCTTTGACAAATGGTTTCAAGAGATTCGATAATTTTTATCCGGACAATAATGAAATCTTATAAAATCTGCTTAATGACTATCCGTTTTTTGGAAAAGGTCTGTACCATGGATTTTCCAGCGTTGCGACCAATACCCTGTCAAATAAACTCTGCCCAAAGAACCTTCGGTTAAACTTGTAACAAAATTCATTCAGATAG
>NZ_JASGEX010000052.1:0-35442 GCF_047606085.1 Parafilimonas sp. | reverse complement strand
GCCTGTTCCGTCTTTTGTAATAGGTCCTTTAATTCTCTTTGTTCCTTTACTGATAGGGAAATTTTGTAACTCATAGTTTTTCAACAAAGTTACAAAATCGGAATTATTTAGACAATATAGTATAAAAAGATGGTAAAACCCTGGTGATGCACAACGGCGACTGGGTAGTAGTGGATAAAGAAATCACACTTGATAATGGCGCCGTGGTTTACAAAGACGGTAAAGTAAAAAAAGGTGAAGCTGAAATAAAACTTAAAGAAGGCGAAGCGGTAAATAAAGCGGGTAAGTTTTTCGACAAAACGGGTAAGGCTATTGGTAATGCCTGGGATAATACAAAAGATGCAGCCAAAGATGCCGGTCATGCCATAGGCGATGCAGCAAAAAAAGTTGGTAAGAAAATAGATACCGCTTTCAGTAAAAAGAAATAACCTGAAACACCATTATAAACATCTATTTAAATTGAGGCTGTCTCAAAAGTCGAGTCAACCTCTTTTTTATTCGGATACCTGATGGAGAAAGTTTTCGTTTAAGCGATTCTCAAAGCCTTCAATTTACTTTTGAGACTTCCTCAATTTTATTTAATGGACAGATATTACGGCAACCGCGCCACTAATTTCTCGGGCATCAGCCTTAAAACATTGTAGATGATTTTCCACTTAAAACCGGGCACAATTATAAACCTGCCAGGTGTGTAAACAACTGATCTTGCAATAAAGGAAGGCTCCAGTATTAGTGATTCGGGCAAGTCGAGCCCTGCCGTCATCTTGCTTCGTATATAACCTGCTACAATTACCTGCACTTTTATATTGCGTGAAAAAAGATATTGTCTTAAGCCGGCAAGATATTGGGTAAATGCCGACTTCGTGCTGCCATAAATAAAATTGCTTTTCCTGCCTCTCACGCCGGAAAGCGATGAAAGGCCTACGATCTTTTCAAGGCCTGTATTGTTCTTATCATTAACAATGATATTTAAAATGGAAACAGCGCCGCAGTAATGCACTTTCATCATTTGAAAACTGCCGTCCCAATCAGTCATAGCCTGCTCATTATTTTTTAAAAAGCCTGCTGCATATAATACAATATTTGGTTTGAAAGGAAGGTTGTTATAAAACTGCTGATGCGTACCGAAAGCAGTGGCATCAAAATATTGTACTGTTATATTGGAAGCAAAACCTTGCTGTTCAGCAAATGCATTCAATTCATCCGTGCTTCTTGATGCGGCTATAACTTTACAGCCTTCTTTGATATATAATTTAATGGCTTCTTTGGCTACATCAGAATTAGCGCCCAATACAAGAACCGTTTTATTTGATTGCGGCATAATTGTTCAAATGTAAAGGGTGTATTTCAAATTTTCGCAGGTGGGTGGAGACCCACCTGTAGAACCCGCTACCGGTCGGTGTCTCACCGACCGGAGTGCCGCTTATGGAGCGAAAATTTGAAATACGTACAATGTAAAATGCATCGTGCATGTTTGCATTACATTGATTAATTTTAGAGGATGCCCTTCATAAAATCATTTTCAATTGATGCTGATAAAAAGTCGCCTTTTCCTTATAACATTCTGGCGGTTAAATATGCCAGGCATGTTTCATTGCGCATAGGGAAAGGTTCGCCGTTATCTAACAAATCCGGCAAGCCTATGGCAATGGCGAGCGATACAATGCCACGCATGCCCGACCAGCTAATGAGAATGCTCGTGCGCGTGTCAAATAATGCATCTTCACTTATTTTCCGTTTTCGTTTACCCTGGAAGGCTTTTGCAAGGGAAGAAAACTGATGCCATCAAACCCTGACAAACCGCACAACGAAGGCCACGATCGTAATGATGGCTGAATAGCTGGTGTGCCGCCAGGTTTGCGATGTGCTCATTCCATGCAAAACGATGGGGAATTGCAAGCCGATGAGGATAAATATCAATGTCTGTCTTTTCCGCAGCGCCTGCTGCATAATAAACATATATCAGTTGTGGCTGCAAAGGAGAATAGGCTGTGTCTTCAATGCATTTCCAGCTTTTACCTGTATTTACAATTTGTTCTGTCTTTGTATCGCCCTGCAAAATAAATCCTGTTTGAAGCGAAGCCTGCCAGGCGGCTTTTACATCGCCAAAATTCCAAACCAAAGCAGCTATAATATTGCTGCCTGTTTTAAGATAAGGCGCTATGTCAACCGTTTCAAAATTCCAGTGATACAAATCTCCCTTGGCTGGCCCGAGAGAAACCAGTTCGCCGTTTACAAACAGTTTATACCGGTTATCGGCTGATACACGAATGATAAAATGTGAAGGTTTTTCATTCAGTTCAATTTTTTCCTGAAATGATAAACCCCATATCCATGCTGGTTGGTGTTAGGCACATCAATCCATTTTGCATTCCAGGTTTTTTCAATAATATCAGGATTTATACTTTGAGCATTAAAATATTGAAAAGGGTAAATGAGCGCAGCCAATAAAATGATATACTTCATACAGCAAGTTTAAGTGAAGATTGTTAATATTGAAAACGGAATTGTTCTGCACTGTGCTGTTTTATTAAAGCTGTTGCCAATTATCAAAACCATTTCTTTAATTTGCCTTGCTGATATGAATTTACTTTCTCCTACCATATCGAAACTTGTACGATTGCGCTACAGCCGCATTGAAGAGTGGATGAATAATCCTGTAACGGCGCAACGCGAAATTTTACAGGACCTTGTTACGCATGGTCAGCATACGGATTTTGGCAGGAAATACAACATGAAAAACCTGTTTACCGTAAAAGCATTCAAGGAAGCTATTCCCATTCACGAATACGATGATATAAAGCCTTGGATATGCAAGCTTATGAACGGCGAACAAAACCAGTTGTGGGATTCGCCGGTGAACTGGTTTGCAAAAAGCAGCGGCACCACAAGCGATAAAAGCAAATTCATCCCCGTTACCGAAGAAAGCCTCGAAGACTGTCATTACCAGGCCGGCAAAGACGTGCTTACGCTTTATTATCAAATCAATCCGGAAAGCTATCTGCTTACCGGCAAAGGTTTGGTGATTGGCGGAAGCCACCAGGTAAGCCAACTGAATGAAGATATATTTTTTGGCGACCTGAGCGCCGTACTGATGCAAAACATGCCTGCATGGGGCCAATGGATAAGAACGCCTGAACTGGCTATTGCACTGCTCGACGAATGGGAAACAAAAATAGAATCGCTTGCCCAGTCAACCATATATGAAAATGTAACTTCCATATCAGGCGTGCCCACCTGGACGCAGGTTTTAATAAAACGCATTCTTGAAGTAACAGGCAGGCAAAATATAAAAGAGGTTTGGCCAAACCTTGAACTGTACATGCATGGCGGCGTATCCTTCACGCCATACAAAGAGAATTTTAAAAAATTGCTGGGCGATGGCATTCATTATATGGAAATGTACAATGCCAGCGAAGGTTTTTTTGCTGCACAGGATAATATTGATGAAGAAGGAATGCTGTTGTTTTTAAACCACGGCATTTTTTATGAATTTATGCCGGTAGAAGAATATGGCAAACCAAATCCTGAAACGGTAGGATTGAATAAAGTTGAATTGAGAAAGCAATATGCAATTATAATTTCAACCAATGGCGGCTTATGGCGATACCTGGTGGGCGATACCATTCAATTCACCACATTATTTCCTTTCAGGATAAAAGTTACCGGCAGGCTGAAGCATTTTATGAATGCCTTTGGTGAAGAGGTTATTGTTGAGAATACCGATGCCGCCATTGCTGCCGCCAGTAAAAAGACCGGTGCATTGGTAAACGATTATACGGCTGCACCCATTTATTTCAGCGAAGAAAATAACGGCGCTCATGAATGGCTGATAGAATTTGAAAAAGAGCCTGCCAACATGGAGCAGTTTGTATATGAGCTTGATTCATCATTAAAAAACCTTAACAGCGATTACGAAGCCAAGCGCCATAAAAATATTGCCTTGCGCATGCCGGTTGTGCATTGTTTAAAGCGTGGCGTTTTTAATCTATGGCTGAAACAAAAAGGTAAACTGGGCGGGCAGCATAAGGTGCCAAGATTAAGCAACAACAGAAATTTTATTGAAGAATTGTATGCATTGCTGCAAACGGTTTATTAAAATTCTTTACAACTTTTATTGTTTCTCTTTTCATTTGTATAACGTACCCACTCGGCTTGGTTTCTATGCAGCTTATAATTATCATTCCCATCCGCCGCCTAACGAGCGGTATAATTCCACAGCAGCAGCAAGCCTTTGCCGTTTAATGTCTGCCAATGAAAGTTCTGCCGCCAGTGATTGACTTTGTGCAGTTAATACTTCCAGGTAATCTGCCAGGCCGCTTTTAAATAATAATGTAGCATTGCCGATTGCCTTCTGCAATGTATCAACCCTGCTGGAAGAAATTTGCTGCTGCGCTTTTAACTTATCTAATTGCACCAACGCATTCACTACTTCACCGCCGGCCTTTAAAACTGTTTGGCGAAATGTTATAACAGCTTCATCCCTTTGTATGGCCGATACCTCATATTTTGTTTTAAGGCTTCTGTGCTGCAATACAGGCTGGGCAATGCTTGCACCGGCAGAAAAAAAGAGCGATGCCGGTATGGAAAACCAATCGCTTGCTTTAAAAGCATTCAGGCCGCCGCTTGCTGTTATGTTTAAGGAAGGATACATAGAAGCTTTGGCTACGCCCACATTTGCATTGGCTTTCACCAATTCCATTTCACTTTGCCGCACATCGGGCCTGCGGCTTAATAATGCAGCAGGCAGCCCCGTTGAAAGATCATCCCACACATACATGGAATTAATATCAGCATTCCTCACAATTTTTGCAGGCAGCTTTCCTGACAAAATCTTAATTGCATTTTCCTGTATGGCAACCTGCTGTTCAAGCTGCGGCATTAAAAGCGCCGCTGTTTGCTGTTGCACCTCTGTTTGCTGAACAGCAAGTTCCGTTACCTGCCCGGCAGCTTTTTGCAACTGCATCATCCGCACAAGTGAATCGGTTAATACAAGATTTTTTTGAGCAATAGCAAGCTGTTCATGCAGCATTAAAAGATTATAGTAACCTGTTGCAATTTCGGCAACCAATGTTGTCCTTACTGTTTTAGCGCCTTCATAAGAAGCAAGATAATCTGCCAGGGCCGCTTCTTTCTGCAGCCTGATCTTTCCCCAGGAATAAACATCCCATGAAACCGTTGCACTCAATGTATAATCCTCCACATGGTTCTGCCCGATAAAGCTTTCAAGGCTTTTACCGTTCAGGCTATTATCAGAAGGATTGCTTGTTGTTGCAGTTGCAGCAACATCTGCAGACGGAACATAATTCATTTTAGCCTGCTTTATATATGCCTCTGTTTCTTCAATGTGCTTAACAGCAAGCTGCAGGTCGTAACTATTGTGCAGCGCCGTATCAATTAAATCAACCAGCTCCGAATCTTTGAAAAATGTTTTCCATTCAATTGCAGCGATGCCTGAATCTGAAGCAGTAATGCTATCCTGAAAAGTTGCGGGCAACTGCACGGTTGGGCGCTGGTATTTTTTGCCAACCGTACAGGCGCTTATAAAAAATATAAATAGAAGTTTATACAAATAATTTATCCGTTGCATTGCTTGTTTTTTATTATTCACTTAATGCAGGCGCTGCCTGTTTTGGCGCACCGCTTACTTTTTCCTGCAGGTACTGGAATATCACATATAAAACAGGAATGATGAATACGCCAAATACAACGCCGGTAAGCATACCGCCCACAGCGCCGGTGCCGATGGAGCGATTGCCTAATGCCGATGCACCGGTTGCCCAAACCAATGGTAACAATCCAACTATAAAGGCAAGAGATGTCATCAATATCGGGCGAAGGCGAAGCTGCGATGCCTGCAGGGCTGAATCAATAATAGATGCACCCCGTCTTCGCCGCTGCACAGCGTATTCAACAATAAGTATCGCATTTTTAGATAGCAGCCCGGCCAGCATTATCAGGCCAACCTGCACATAAATATTGCTTTCAATGCCTGCAAATTTTATAAACGCATATACGCCTAAAATACCGGCAGGAATAGTAAGAATTACTGCCAGCGGAAGAATATAACTTTCATATTGTGCAGATAAAATGAAGTAAACAAACAGGATGCTCAGCAGGAAAATAATGGCCGTTTGATTGCCTGTTGATATTTCTTCCCTGGTCATGCCCGTCCATTCATAAGAATATCCTTTGGGCAGTGATTGTTTGGCAGTTTCTTCAATTGCTTTAATAGCATCGCCTGTACTGTATCCCGGTTTTGGCGCACCGTTTATACTTACCGCATTATAAAGATTATTGCGGGTAATGGTTTCAGGGCCATAAACACGTTTTAGCTTTACAAGCGTATTTACAGGAACCATTTCATTATTATTGTTCTTTACAAATATGTTATTAAGGGAAGATGCATCTTCCCGGTATTGAACATCTGCCTGCGCCATTACGCGGTAGTATTTTCCAAACCGGTTAAAGTCTGATACAAAGCTGCTGCCGTAATATACCTGCAATGTTTGCAGCAGATCGCTTACATTCACGCCCAACTGTTTTGCTTTTTCATCATCCACTTCAATTTCATATTGCGGGTTGCCTACGGAAAATGTAGTGAATGCGGCTGCAATTTCAGGGCGTTTCATCAATGCACCGATGAATGCGTATGCCGTGCCGCCCAGTTTATCCAGCGAATGATTGCCCCTGTCCTGCAGCATGAATTCAAATCCGCTTACATTGCCAAAACCCTGTATGGTGGGAAAAGTGAAAAAGAATGTATTGGCATCTTTTACGCTGCTTACCTGCTGCATCATTGAATTGGTGAGCTGCTCAATGTTTTTTACATCACCTCTTTCTTTATAAGGCTTCAGCCTTACAAACCCGGCGGCATACGGCGATGCATTGGCATTGGAAATAAAATTCAGGCCATCAACCGTGTATTTTTTGAACACGGAAGGATAATGTTTCAGGATGCTGTCAATTTTCACCGTAGCATTATGTGTTCTGTCGAGCGAGCTGCCCGGCGGCGCATTCACTGCATATAAAATAAAGCCCTGGTCTTCCGTGGGAATAAAACCAGTGGGCGTTTGCCTGATTAATAAAACGGTAACAGCTGTTATTAAAACAAGCCCGCCAACCGCAATCCATTTGCGTTTCAATAAAAAAGCAATACTGTTTTTATACCGGTTTGTCATTGCGGTGAAACCGGTATTGAATGCATCAAAAAAGCGGCGGGAAAATCCTTTCTTTTTATTGCCTGCATGTTCTGCATCTTCATGTTTTAAAAACAAAGCGCATAATGCCGGGCTCAGCGTTAATGCGTTCACTGCAGAAATAAGGATGGCTATAGCGAGCGTAAATGCAAACTGGCGGTAGAAAACACCCGCAGGCCCCTGCATAAATCCCACCGGGATGAACACGGCGGCCATCATCAGGGTAATGGAAATAATGGCGCCTGATATTTCGCTCATAGATTCAATGGTTGCCTGCTTTGCATTCATCCTGGTATGTTCCAGCTTTGCATGCACGGCCTCCGTTACCACAATGGCATCATCCACCACAATGCCAATGGCAAGCACCAGCGCAAACAGCGTAAGCAGGTTTACCGTAAAGCCGAACAGTTGCATAAAGAAAAAAGTGCCAATAATAGCAACCGGAACGGCAAAAGCAGGAATGAGCGTGGAACGAAAATCCTGCAAAAAGATAAACACAACGATGAACACGAGTATGAAAGCAATAACCAGCGTTTCCCTTACCTGTCCTATAGAGGCATCGAGGAACTCTTTTGAATTGTACATCACGGTAGCCTCAACACCTTTGGGAAGCGTGGCAGAAAAATCTTTAATGAGCCTTTCTGCCTGGGTAAGAATATCATTGGCATTAGAGCCTGCCGTTTGAAATACGGCAAAGCCTGAAGTAGGCCCGTCGTTCAAACGGCTGTTGGATGAATATGTGAAAGAACCAAACTCAACACGGGCCACATCTTTGAGGCGGATAAAAGAACCATCCGGGTTTGCCTTGATGATGATGTTTTCATAATCTTCGTTCCTGTTCAGCTTGCCTTTATATTTTAATACATACTCAAATGTTTGCGTGCTGCTTTCGCCAAACCGTCCCGGCGCCGCTTCAAGGCTTTGGTCGCGGATGGCGCTGGAAATATCCTGCGGTGTTAAGTTATTTGCCGTCAGCCTGTCGGGCTTTAACCATATACGCATGGAATAATCCCTTGTTCCAAAAACCTGTGCATCACCCACGCCGGGTATGCGCTGTATTTGCGGCACAAGATTTATTTTGATATAGTTCTGCAGAAAGGTTTCATTGTATGTATTGTCTTTGCTGGATAAAGCCACAAACATGATGATGCTGTTTTGCTGCTTTTGTGTGGAAATGCCCGACTGCACTACTTCCTGCGGCACCTGGTTTGCCGCTTTTGAAACACGGTTCTGCACATTCACCGAAGCAATATCAGGATTGGTGCCCTGCCTGAAATAAACGGTAAGCGTCATGCTGCCGTCATTGCTTGAATTGGAAGTCATGTAGGTCATATTCTCCACGCCGTTAATGGCCTGCTCCAGTGGCGTTGCCACGGAACGTGCCACCACTTCTGCATTGGCGCCCGGATAGGTTGCCGTAACCACCACGCTTGGCGGCGCTATGTCGGGAAACAAAGTAACAGGCAAGGTATATAATGAAATGCCGCCCAGCAGCAGCAATATGATTGACACAACCGTTGATAAAACGGGCCGCTCTATAAATCGTTTCAGCATTATGTATAAAAGTTTTGTAATTGATGAAGTAAAGCATCATCAACCATAATAATTTTTGTTTGAATCGTTCCGGGGAAAATGAAGCCGGTAAATATTATCTCTCCATTCTGTATATTTTGCCCATCCTGTATTTGCCGGCTTTCAGGTTTTTATTTGCTAATCACTGATAGGTTTTGCTTTAAGTAAGCTGTCTGTTGATATAAGTTGCGGATTGATTACCATTCCATCCTGCAGGTTGCCCAATCCGGCAAAAACAATTTTGTTATCCCGGGAAAGCCCTTTATCCACAAAATAATAGTTGGCGGTTTTGCCGGAAACATTAATGGGCGTGCCCGTAACTTTATTGCTGTCGTTAACCAGGTACACAAACACTTTGTCCTGTATTTCGTAAGTGGCTTCCTGCGGCACCACCAGCGCTGATGTATATAATTTCGGGATTCTTATTTTACCTGTATTGCCGGAGCGTAAAACGCCGGATGCATTCGGGAAGGTTGCACGAAAACTGATAGAGCCTGTTGTTTCATCAAACTGGCCTTCTATGGTTTCTATCTTTCCTTTTACCGCGTATAAACTGTCGTTTGCCAATTGCAGTTCAACCGGGGGAACATGCTTTAATTTTTCTTCAATAGTATTGCCTGCAAACTGGTTTCTAAATGCCATAAAATCAGCCTCGCTCAAAGAAAAATAAGCATACACTTCACTTACATCTGACAATAAAGTAAGCGGCTCAACAGAAGCTTTGCCAACCAGTGCGCCTGTTTTATACGGTATCTTTCCAATATAACCGCTTACCGGCGCTTTAATTAAAGTATAGCCTACATTAATTGCTGCTGCACTCACCATTGCCTTATTTTGATTAACGGCAGCCTGTGCAGCATCATAATTTGACCTCGCTGTTTTTAACTGCACATCAGATATCACATTGTTTTCAACCAGCGGTGTTAAACGGTCCAGTTCAACCAGCGCCCTTTGCAAACTTGCTTCGGCAGATTGTAAACTTGCCTTTGTATTATTAAGCTGCTCCGTATAAGGCGCATCATTTATTTTGAATAGTGGCTGGCCTGCTTTTACAAAAGCGCCTTCATCTACAAACATTTTTTGCAAATAGCCGTCAACCTGCGGCCTTATTTCAACATTTACTTTTCCCTGTACAGATGCAGGAAATAACTGGTAAGTGGTGGCAGGCGCCGCTTCCACTTTTAATACAGGTAATTGAGGCGCCGGCATCGCATTCGGAGCATTGCCGGCGGTTGATTCATTGCAACTGTATGTAATGCCTATAATTATGGCACCTGCTATTAAAATAAACAGCTGGCTTTGTACAATACTTTTTATTACACGTATCATAACGCTTGATTTTTAATGTTAGAAAAGCTTCTTCTTATGACAAGAAACGAAAAGTGGCAGCGACGCTGCTAAAGGTTAATCTTGTTAAGTGCTAAGACTTAGCTGGATGAAGTATATATGCCAATGCCCAACAACATTATTTAAGCATGGCCTGTATTTTTTTCATGCATCAAAAGTAGGTTGCATGCCGGTAAAATACATTTACCAAATCAGGGGAATTATTGCACTTTTAAAGGATATTTTTTTGAAACAGCAAAGGCGTTTGGCCCGTATGTTTTTTGAAGAAGCGGTTAAAGTAAGCGTCATCTTCAAAGTTCAGGTGCGCTGCAATTTGCTTTGCCGTAAGCTCTCCCCAAAACAGCAAACGTTTGGCTTCGGTAATTCTTTTTTCATCAATAAACTGCTTGGCCGTTTTGCCGGTTATGATTTTAATGGTATCATTCAAATGGCCCGGCGTAATGTAGATCATATCTGCATATTCCGCCACCTGTGTCTTACTTAAAAAATGATCATCTACCAATGCCCTGAACTGCTGCAATATCTTGTTCTGCGTTGCATTCATTACCGCAAGCTTTGTTTTGCATGTGCCCAGTCTTGCCGCAGTAATTAAAAATGCATTTAAAAGATTTCTGATCACCAGGTCTTTCTGATGGCGCAGCTCCACAAATTCCTGCTGCATAAGGCCGGCATAGGTTTTCAGCTCATTGAAATCTTTATTGTTTATAACAGGGATCACTATCTGGCTGAACATGCATTCCCAGCAGGACAAAGTGGCTCTTACATCGTTTAAGAGATAATCCCTGCTGAAGGCAATATGGATCATCTTAACGCCTTTATAGCTTGTTATATGGTCAACCTGTTCGGGCGATGAAAATAAAACAGCAGGCGCCGCTATTTCATATTTTTTAAAATCAACATTACCGCCCATCTTTCCTTCAAGCAGCAATGCCACTTTATAGCCGCTGTTGCGGTGCGGCGCCCTCATGCGCAAAGGAATATTTTTATCGTCTATCATCTTGATCAGAAAATCTGAATCAGGCATGCATTCCTTCCAGTCCAATACAGGAATTAATGAAGTTGCGCTCATAACAAAATTTTTAGCGAAATAAATTAAACCATCAAATTTAGGAAAGAAGAAATATTATTATGCGCGGTAAAACATATAAACTTTACCATCATACATAAAACTTATTGTTACCGTTGTGCGTAAATAATAAAGGGCTTTAAAACTACTTAAGAGATTCCCACTTTCGTGGGAAAGACGGGCAAGTGGCTGATTTATTCTTACAATCTAATAAAGCAAGAGTAAAACACTACCATCTGCCGTCATGCCCGGCCTGACCGGGCATCTCATCATACTAAATGCCCAACTTTATATTTCATTCGTACAAGTTTATTTTTTCAGTTGCCTCATGCCTGTCCCGAACTTGCTTCGCGAGAACGCCTTAATATACATTCCCCTGTGAGTGAAACATTTTACATGGGCGTTTCAATCGCACAAAAGGCCTTATTGTTCTATTTTAGTACAGCTGTTTAACCAACAATTAAATTTCCGGCTGTAAACGTTAGTAGCTATCATTGCAGCATTATTATTAAGTAAATAAATTGTTATGGTTAACGATAAAGTTTGCATTATTACCGGCGCTGCCCGCGGAATAGGCGCTGCCATTGTGAAAAAATTAGCGGAAAACGGCGCTCATGTAGCCTTTACATATATAAGTGACAGCAGCGCTGAAAAAGCGGCTGCACTGGAAAGCGAATTGAGCAAAAGCGGTGTAAAAGTAAAAGCCTACAAAAGCAATGCGTCAGATTTTGCACAATGCGAAACCTTGGTGAATGAAGTGTTGAAAGAATTTGGAAAGATTGATGTGTGCGTGAATAATGCCGGCATCTCTAAAGATAATTTATTGCTGCGTTTATCGCCCGAGCAGTGGAGCGATGTAATAGATGTAAACCTGAACAGCGTTTATAATATGACCAAGCAGGTTATCCGCCCCATGATAAAGGCCAAATCGGGGAACATTATTAATATGAGCTCCATTATTGGCATTCGCGGCAATGCCGGGCAGGCAAGCTATGCTGCGTCGAAAGCAGGCATTATAGGATTTACCAAGTCTGTAGCGCTTGAGCTTGGCAGCCGCAATATTCGCTGCAACGCTATTGCCCCGGGCTTTATTGAAACAGACATGACGCATTATTTAAAAGAAGGCACGGCTGCTGACAATTTTTTGAAGGATATTCCGCTGGGCAGGTTTGGCAAAGCTGAAGAAGTGGCTAATCTTACCCTGTTTCTTGCCAGCGATATGAGCGCTTATATAACCGGTGAAGTAATAAGCATTTGCGGCGGGCTTAGTATTTAATGCGCATTTTTATCGAACCTGTTCAGGCCTTATTGTTAACCGCATAGAAATATAGCTTTTATATAGATGACAGATAAGAAGCACAGAGCTTTTCTCCTCTTCGATGAAAAATATTATGGCTTATTTAAAATGCATCAACAGGATTATTGTTAAGTTTTAGTACGATTTTTGGTGGTTTATCTATTGTTTTTTTTCTTTGCCAACGCTGATGAAAGTTAAAAAAATCATAGCAGTTATTTGTTTAACGGTGTTAACCACACAGGTGATCCCGTTGCGCCAGATAGGGGCTATGCTTTTTAATAACCAGATCACGGAAGAAATTGCACATGGTTCTGATTATGGTAAAAAACCGCTTGAAGAAAAAGAAGTGCATACCTGGTTTCCTTCTTTGTTTGCTTCGCAAACACAAACCCTTGCCGGTACAAACAACCACAGCATTTATGCACATGCACCGCTGGTTCAGCTGCATATTGCAGAAGTGCCCACCCCGCCTCCCAATATTTAGTATAAGCATATAACGATTGCTGCTGCAGGCATCTGAGAACTGCCTGGCATTGTTATTATTTATACTAAATCAAATAAAAATGAAAAATATTTTCAGGAATATTGGCGCTGATTTTTCAGCATCAGTTGTTGTGGCTTTGGTAGCCTTGCCCCTGTGTTTGGGTATAGCGCTGGGTTCCGGCGCACCCCTGTTTTCAGGGTTAATCGCCGGTATCATAGGCGGTATTGTTATAGGAACCCTGAGTGGCTCCCAGTTAAGCGTAAGCGGCCCGGCGGCTGGCTTAACGGCCATCGTTGCCGCCGGCATATTAAAGGTGCCTTCGTTTGAAGCTTTTTTGCTTTCTGTTTTGGTTGCCGGGATAGTACAGCTTATACTGGGTTTTATAAAAGCCGGCGTTTTTGGCGATTACATTCCCACAAACGTAATTAAAGGCATGCTTTCGGCCATCGGCATTATCCTTATCTTAAAACAGGTACCGCACTTAATTGGTTATGACGCAGACTTTGAAGGCGATTATGCCTTCGCCCAAAAAGATGAGCATAATACTTTCAGCGGGATAATGAATGCTTTTTCAAAGGTTACACCGCTGGCAATTATTATAGGCATTTCCGCATTGCTTATTCAAATAGTGTGGGATAAAGTGCTGGTGAAAAAAGTAAAACTATTCAAACTTATTCCTTCACCGCTTATTGTTGTAATAGCCGGTGTGGGCCTTAACAGCTTTCTGCAAAACGGAAGCGCATTACAGTTAAGGGCGGAGCAAATGGTGAATATACCGTCTGCATCGAATGTAGGTGAATTTTTTTCATTCTTTATGCTGCCCGATTTCCGTTATCTCAACATGCCTGAAATATGGATAACCGGCATAACCATCGCCATTGTGGCGAGCCTTGAAACCTTGCTGAACATAGAAGCTTCAGACGAACTGGACCCCTACAAGCGCGTAACCCCGAAAGACAGGGAATTAAAAGCGCAGGGCGTAGGTAATTTAATCTGCGGGTTAATTGGCGGTTTGCCTGTAACCTCTGTGGTAGTAAGAACATCAGCCAATGTTAATGCCGGCGGAAGAACAAAAGCATCAGCCATCATGCATGGCATGTTGCTGCTGGCTGCTGTGGCCCTGATTCCTTTTTTAATGAATAAGATACCTTTATCTGCCCTGGCTGCTGTGCTTATTTATACAGGGTACAAGCTGGCAAAGCCTTCCTTGTTTAAAGAAATGTACCGCCGGGGGCCCGACCAGTTTATACCTTTTGTAGTAACTATTGCAGCTATAATTTTCACTGACCTTTTAATTGGAATTGTTATCGGCATTGGCGTAGGCTTATTCTTCGTGCTCCGCAGCAATTTCAAAACATCCTTCTTTATTGTGCATGATAACAGTAAATACCTGTTTCGTTTGAGAAAAGATGTATCTTTCCTCAACAAACCATTGCTTAAAAATAAATTGGAAACAGTGCCGGCCGACTCCTCTGTTTTAATTGATATTTCAAGAGCCGATTTCATTGATAAAGATGTAATAGAAGTCATCAACGATTTTCTGCAGCATGCCCATCTTAAAAATATCAAAGCAGAAATAAAAAGAAGTCCCGGGAAGGCAAATCACAACAGGGTTGAACAACCAGTTAAACAATCAATAAAAATAATAGCAAATGACACCTTACGAGAAACTATTGCTGGAAAATAAGGCCTGGGCACATGAAATGGTAGAAGACGACCCGGATTATTTTAACCGGCTTGCCAAGCTGCAAACCCCCGAATTTTTATGGATCGGCTGCAGCGACAGCCGCGTGCCGGCCGATAAAATTACAGGCACACAGCCCGGCGAAATTTTTGTGCACAGGAACATCGCCAACCTGGTTATACATACTGATGTAAACCTGCTGAGTGTTTTGGACTTTGCAGTTAATCACCTGAAAGTAAACCACGTGATCGTATGCGGGCATTATGGCTGCGGCGGCGTTAAAGCTGCTATGACAAACCATAGCTATGATCACCTGCTTAATATGTGGCTGAGAAATATTAAAGATGTTTACCGCCTGTATCAGCAGGAGCTTGAAAGTATAGCAGATGAAGAAGCAAGAACAGACAGGCTCGTTGAGCTAAATGTAAAAGAGCAGGTGATGAAACTTGCCAAGACATCCATTATTCAACGCGCCTGGAAATATGGCAAACGCCCGGTGCTGCATGGATGGGTGTATGGCCTTAAAGATGGTATCATTAAAACGCTGTTTGATATGCAGCCCGGCGCAGAAATGAATAACATTTATAAATACGACGATTTATAAGGGCTATTTTTTATCACCCTGCTTTTCCTGCTGCTTAAGGTCAAAGTCAGCTTCGGCTGCTTTGGCCTTTTTAAAATCCAGCACAACGCCGTTTATGCAATAACGCAATCCGGTTGGCGGCGGCCCGTCATCAAACACATGGCCCAGGTGCGATCCGCACCTCCCGCACATTACTTCGGTACGCTGCATGCCATGGCTGCTGTCCGGCGCATATATAATGGAAGTTTTTGAGATGGGTTTATAAAAACTCGGCCACCCGCACCCACTTTCAAACTTGGTATCGCTTTCAAATAAAGCATTGCCGCATACAGCGCAATAATAGGTTCCAATTTCTTTTGAGTGCTCATATTCGCTGCTCCACGGCATTTCAGTGCCCTTTTCCCTTGCCACGCGATATACTTCAGGCAAAAGCCTTTTCTTCCACTCTTCATTGCTTACCACAATTTTATTGGTATCCGTATGCGAATAATCGGAGTTAATTGAATTGTTGTTCATAGAAATTCTGTTTGAATTGTTTGTACAAGATAAATCAAATACAAAGCCAGTAATCATTATAGCAAATATTGTGCGTTTCATCATCTTATTGTAAAATACGAAATTAATTAGAGCCTGTTTAAAAATTATTTAATAAAAGTTTTATAGGGATAATTTGACCATTTCTTCTGCTGTTTGCATAAGCAGTTCATAATTTCGGCATAATCTGCGGTCGTTATCGAACCAGGAAAATGTTCGCGCTGCTATCCATCTCTTATGCACTGGTTTGAAATTAGAGGAGTTACTTTCTTCACGAAGTACAACCTGTAGCCAATAACCAAACTTTTCTTTTACTTCTTTAATGATATTACCGCAATAACCGCCATCAGCCAAAATCACCCTGATGTTATGATAGCTGTCCCGTAATACACGCATCAGCATACCAACGGCTTTGCAATACAAGCATAAGGGCTTTTATGAAGCGGCATCATTTCATGTTTTTAAAAACAGGGCGTATTCCTGCCAAAGTGAATACGACAGCCCAAAAGAATTGGGTGAATGAAACCCTGAAACCCGCTATTAAAGCGGCTAAAGAAGAACAAATACACCTGCTTTTTATGGATGCAGCCCATTTTGTATTGCAACCTCTTCTTTGCAGCCTTTGGTGTATGATAAGAGTGTTCATAAAAGCTGCTGCCGGCCGTAACCGCATTAATGTGTTAGGGGCCGTTAATGCGCTCACCTAACACATCACCACCTGCAGCAATACAGATTTTGTGAACGCCAACACCATTGCAGCGTTTTTAAGACAATTGAAACAGCAGTATCCTGATAAGCCAATTGCCATTGTGCTGGACAATGCAAGGCATCAACGCTGTTTTTTTAACCACATCGGCAATCTTTAGGTATCCATTTGCTTTTTTTACCGCCCTGTTCACCCAATCTTGATATCATTGAACGACTATGGAGGTTTAACAAAAAGAAATTTTAAACGCCCGGTATTATGATTCACCTGCTTTGTTTCATCAGGCTATTAACAATTTTTTCCAAAAAATCAATGAGGCTCATCAACACAATATTGAAAAATTAATGACACTCAATTTCTAATTCTTTGATAATAACAATACTCATTCTTATGCGGCGTGAAGTATAATTGAGTTTGTGATGATTCACAATTAGTATTACTTCCCAACCATTAAGCCGCAGCTTTTTATCCACTTTCTTTGTTTAATTTTTAAACAGGCTCTATGCACATATTGCGGAAAAGGGATGCGGATAGTTTAAAAGCTCGCATGCCTGCTGTGTTTCACGCAATTGGCCGGCATACATAAGATTTTGGACATAAAATTGCTGTTTTATTCATCTGAGAAATGCAATTGAGGAGAGGGGTGAGATTACTAACCGGCTGCCTGCCGGTGAAAACATTATGATGAAATTACTAAGAATGCAAACTTTTTTGCATTTTTGCAATAAGGTCTCACTTAAAAAACCTGCATGAAGCATACGTTATACAAACATATACAGGAAGGGAAAACAACCGGTAAAAAGTCCTTTGCCGTGCTTGTTGATCCCGACAAAGTGAATGAGGCTACTACCGAGCAGCTTGTTTCGCTGGCCCTGGATGCTAAAGTGGATTATTTTTTTGTAGGCGGAAGCCTTGTCATTTCCCATAACCTGGATGAATGCATCAGGCAGATTAAAGTTTCCTGTTCTGTACCGGTTGTTATTTTCCCTGGCTCGCATTCGCAGATAAGCCGTTATGCCGATGCTATTTTATACCTGTCTTTAATATCCGGCCGTAATCCTGAATTATTGATAGGCCAGCATGTTATAAGCGCTCCTACCATCAAAAAAAGCGGACTTGAAGTGATGCCTACCGGATATATGGTAATTGACGGCGGCGCCCCCACTACTGTATCTTATATTTCCAATACAGCGCCTTTGCCTGCAGATAAAGCTGACATTGCCATGTGCACGGCTATGGCAGGTGAAATGCTGGGCATGAAATTAATATTTATGGATGCAGGCAGCGGCGCCAAAAACCCGGTATCAATCGCCATGATAGAAAAGGTTTCTTCGCATATTGAAGTGCCTTTAATTGTGGGCGGCGGCATAACCAATCCGGAAAAGGCCTACCTCAATTGCCGCAGCGGCGCCGACATTGTTGTGGTGGGAAACGCTATTGAAAAAGATGCTTCGCTGATTAGGGAATTAAGCGATGCCATTCATTCCGTTCCTGTACGCGTATAGCCTGAACAATATCCATACGAAAGGATTTAATTTTATAAGCAGGAAATTTATTTGCAGAAGCATCCCTTCTGCATTTTTTTAAGCCTGTTTAAACACATCCTTCATTGCCTGCCTGGCCGCATGATAACCGCACATGCCATGCACGCCGCCACCCGGCGGCGTTGAAGCGGAACAGATATATAAACCCTTTGCAGCAGTTTTATAAGGCGCCCATCTTAATGCCGGCCTTGTGAACAATTGCCTGAGCAAGGGCGCACCGCCGTTAATATCGCCGCCAATATAATTTGCATTATATGCCTGCATGGCTGCTGCATTCATTTCATGTTTGGCGAGAATGCAATCTCTAAATCCCGGTGCAAAACGTTCAATTTGCTGTTCAATAATGCCGGTCATGTTTTTTGCTGAGCCATTCGGCACATGGCAATAAGCCCAGGCCGTATGTTTACCCTGCGGCGCTCTCAATGCATCAAATAAGCTTTGCTGTGCCAGCAATACAAAAGGCTTGTCAGCATGTTTGCCATTCCAGGCAAGCGCTTCGCTTAAAGCAATTTCTTTTATTGAATTGCCGATATGCACTGTGCCTGCCTGCCTGCATTCCGGCGCAGTAAATGGTATGGGTTCGGATAAGGCAAAATCAATTTTATAAACACCCATCCCGTATTTGTAATGCATCAGTTGCTTTTCGTATAAAGCGGAAAACCGGTGCCCGGCGATCTGCAATAATTGCCCGGGCGATACATCAAACAGTACCGCATGGCTTGATGGCAATTGCTGCAAGGAAGTTACATTAACCCCGGTTTCTATTTTCCCGCCAAGCGAAATATAACAGGCAGCCAATGCATTGGCCAGTTGCTGCGAACCGCCTTTTACCAGTGGCCATCCTTTATGATGCGCCGCCATCATCAGCACCAATGCTATGGCCGATGTGGCAGCTTTTGAAAAAGGCAGCATGGAATGCGCCGCCATACCTGCGAATAAACCCCTGACTGCTTCTGTTTTAAATGTTTTGGCCAATATAGCGGCGGGTTGAAGCGCCTTCAACCCAAAACCTGCCATGATAAAAGGATGCGCAGGAAATGTAAGCGGCCCTAAAACAAAGGGCAATATCTTATCCCAATTTTTATAGAAAGGCATTACCAGTTTTTCATAAGCGCTTCCATCAATGCCTAATCCATCAATTGTTTTTTGTATGGAATGATGCAATACTGCAGCCTTGCCGTTATCAAAAGGATGTGCAGCAGCAATTGTTGGTTCAATAAAAGTTAAACCAAATTCGTGTAACGGCAAACGGCTGAAAAAAGGAGAGCCTGCCGCCATGGGATGAATGGCAGCGCATACATCATGAATAAAGCCCGGCAGCGTAAGCTCTGCAGACCGCATGCCGCCGCCAACCGTTGCTTTGGCTTCGAGCAATAATGTGGAAAGGCCCAGTTGCTGTAAAGTAATAGCCGCAGCAAAACCATTTGGGCCCGAGCCAACAATTACGGCATCAAAATCTCTTTTTGTCAAAATGGTTATTGAACTGTTTAAACTGCAAGTTAACAGCAGAATCATAAAAAGGTAATTTCTACCTTCATCTAATTATTCAGCAATGAAGTAACGGTTAATGGAAGCGACATACAGAAACTATAAACCATTTTCTTTTCCATCCGCATTCAATTCAACGCAAAGCTATTGGCTTACACGCTTTGTTATATTACGGTTGCTGGGTATAATTTATGCCATTGCATTTCTGGTTGCCATCAATCAAATCATTCCTTTAATTGGCAAAGACGGTTTGCTGCCAATAGGCAATGGTATTAAAATGATCAGCAATGCCATTGGTACAACAGAAGGTTTTATCCGGTTGCCATCCCTATTCTGGTTTAATCATTCCGATGGCATGTTGCTTTTTGTGGCATGGGCCGGCTTTATATTTTCCTGTGTTGTAGTGGCGGGCTTTGCCAATGCCATCCTGCTTTTTGTGCTTTGGTTTTTGTATATGTCGTTTGTGCATCTCGGGCAGGACTGGTATGGTTACGGCTGGGAAATACAATTGCTTGAAACCGGTTTTCTTTCCATTTTTCTCTGCCCCCTGCTCGATATGCGGCCATTTCCCAAACGGGCGCCGCCATTTCAAATCATCGTGCTGTTCCGGTGGCTCATCTTCCGCATTATGCTTGGCTCGGGTTTGATTAAAATACGTGGCGATGAAATATGGCGCAATGGCACAGCTTTATATTATCATTTCGAAACACAACCTATACCGGGGCCTTTAAGCAGGTGGTTTCATTTTCTGCCACACCGTATTTTGAAAATCGGCGTTTGGTTTAACTTTCTTGCAGAGCTTATTGCTCCCCTGTTTGCCTTCCGGCCAAGAACGGCAAGGCATATTGCCGGTGTAATTATGGTATTGCTTCAACTGAATATTTTTATCAGCGGCAACCTTTCTTTTTTAAACTGGCTTACAATCATTCCTGCATTGGCTTGTTTTGATGATGGGTTCTGGAGCAGGATATTACCACGCAAACTTGTTGCAAAAGCCAAAGCGGCAGCAGCAAACCAGGAAACATCCAAACCCATGCAAACAACGGCGTGGGTTGTTACCATTGTTGTTGTATTTCTCAGTGTAGGGCCAGTAATTAATTTGTTTTCTTCCAGGCAGGTAATGAATACTTCATTTGATCCGCTTGATCTTGTAAATACGTATGGCGCTTTTGGTACCGTTGGGCAGGAACGTTATAATGTAATTTTTGAAGGCACATGGGATGATGATTCAACTGATAAGGCCAACTGGCAACCTTATATTTATAAAGGTCTGCCTGTTGAATTAGATAAACGGCCACCGCAAATTGCGCCTTATCATTTACGGTTTGACTGGCAGATATGGTTTGCCGGCATGTCAACCGCAGATGAATACCCGTGGGTGTATAGCCTTGCCTGGAAACTGCTGCATAATGATGCCAATGCTGTTAGCCTTTTTGCCAAAAATCCTTTTAAAGATAAACCGCCAAAATATGTGCGGGCTGTTTTATATAGGTATGCTTTTGCAAAACCCGGCAATGCGCAAAAACTTTGGTGGACGAGGGAAAACCTGGGTTTGTGGCTGCCTGTTTTATCCGTAAATAATCAGCAGTTGATTGATTATTTAAAAAACGAAGGCTGGCTGAAGTGATACAGAAAGAAAAATATTCAATCCTCAATATTCAATATCTAATATCCATTTTACCAATGTTTACAATTGAACGTTCCAGCCTGTCCGGCAGCCGGGGAATATTGTGTTGTTGAATATTGAAATTTATACTTAATACATTTCAGCCCAATCAATTTTCCTTAAGTTTTTTTTCTATAAGCCAGTGGTGGCCAAACGGGTCAATTACCGTTCCCTGCCTGTAATTATACTCATAATCCTGAACAGGGCTTAGTTCCCTGGCGCCGGCAGCCACAGCGTGCTTTGCCACAGCATGCGGGTCATCAACAAACACACCCATAATTACTGTAACAGGATTTGCTGTTTCTGCATTAAGCTGGTACTGTTTCGTTGGCTCGTGAATATGAAATATAGCGTCATCGAAAGAAAGCTCGGCCACATGCACACTGCCATCATCGTTGCTCCATCGCTGTAATTCTTTTATACCAAAAGCCTGTTCATAAAATGTTATGGCAGCAGCGCAATCTTTAATAATAAGCTGCGGTGCAAAAAAAGTGGAGGATGACTTCGGCATAACACAAGGTTTTTAAAATAACGCAAAGAAATAAATGATTTAATAGCATGTTATTGCTATAGTGCGCAAGGGATAAATTAGTGAATAATATTTCTTTATCAGACCTCACCCCCAACCCTTCCCGAATGGTCGGGACAAGTTCTCCAAAGGAGAGGGGAGCTAAAACCAAACAACACAAAATCATTTTTTTACACCTTGCAGAGCATAATAATGAAAGCGATTATTTTAAAGTTACAGTTTTTACGCTAAAGCGCATCATGCAGTGTTATATGGCATTTTATTGTTACACCCGGTTCTTTAAACAATCCTTTGCAATCTTTCAAACCTTTACATGCAGTTTTAGATTAATTTTGCATCGAATTTTTTTGCATGAAGAAAACGCACATTATAGCGCTGGTGCTTATTGCCATTGCCATTGCTACATTAATAAGCTTTATGGGCAATGTTACCACGTATGAAACCATTGCTTCGGCCAGGCAAAAACCGGGAAAATTTGTAAACCTCATCGCAAAAATGGATAAAAACCAGCCGATGGATTATGATCCCGTAAAAAATCCCAACTATTTAACTTTTACCGCTTTGGATACTTTGGGAAATTCCATACAGGTGGTGTATCATAATTCCAAGCCCACCGATATGGAAAAAAGCGAAAGGCTGGTGCTGAAAGGCAAAGTGGAGAATGGCGTGTTTGAATGCAGGGAGATTTTGCTGAAATGCCCTTCAAAATATAAAGATGATGCGGAAAACAATGCTAAGAATGTAAGCGCATCTGTACAATAAACCAGCCGGTGAAGCACTGTTTGTTTTTTTATTCAAAACCTTCAGTCTTTTTAAAAATCCGGTAATAAATCACTTCTGGTAAATGAAATACAACGATGAGCATCTTTTTTATGGTGAGCTTGGGCATTTTTTAGCAGTCCTTTCTTTCGTCGCTTCGCTTATAGCCACTATTGCCTACTGGAAAGCTTCCCGAAATAAATTATTGGACGAACAGCGTGGCTGGATAAAATTTGGCCGACTCGCTTTTGCCATAGAAACCATAAGTGTGCTGGGCATTTTCCTGCTGATGTACCTTATTATTGCCAATCACTATCATGAATATTATTATTCCTGGAACCATTCATCGCGCAGCCTGGAAAAAAAATATTTGTTCGCCAGCTTCTGGGAAGGGCAGGAGGGCAGCTTCATGCTCTGGAACACCTGGCATTGCCTGCTCGGCTGGATTTTAATATGGCGCAGCAAAAAATGGGAAGCCCCGGTAATGACGGTGGTAAGTTTTGCACAGTTCTGCATTTCAACCATGCTGCTGGGCATTTATGTCGGCAGCCTGAAAATTGGCAGCAACCCTTTTGCGCTGTTAAGGCATGAATTACCTGCGCCGGTGCTTTTTCAAAATCCCGATTACCTGCAGTTCCCAAGAATCTTCGAAGGCAATGATCTCAATTCCGCCCTGCAGAATTACTGGATGGTGATACATCCGCCCATTCTTTTTCTGGGTTTTGCTTCCACCGTAGTGCCTTTTGCTTATGCAATGGGCGGGTTGATGAAGAATGACCATACCTGGGTTAAAGCCTCCATTCCCTGGGCGGCATTTTCCGGCGCTGTGCTGGGCACAGGCATCATGATGGGCGCCGCCTGGGCGTATGAAGCGTTGAATTTTGGCGGTTACTGGGCCTGGGACCCCGTGGAAAATGCATCGCTGGTACCCTGGCTGGTAATGATAGCCGGTTTGCATACCGGCATCGTTTATAAAAGCAGCGGCTATTCCCTTAAAAGCACTTATATCTTCTTTATACTTTCTTTTTGCCTGGTATTGTATTCCACCTTCTTAACGCGCAGTGGTATTTTGGGCGATACGTCGGTGCATGCTTTCACCGAACGGGATATGACAACCCAGCTTGTTGGTTTTGTACTCGTGTTTTTTATTCCTGCCATGGTTTTGTTTTTCTACAGAAGCAAATCAATGCCCGCCATAAAAAAAGAAGAAAGCACTTACAGCCGCGAGTTCTGGATGTTTATAGGCGCTTTGGTATTGTTTTTAGCCGCCATCATCATTATAGCCAAAACTTCCATTCCTGTTTACAATAAAGTATTTGGCACCAATGTGGCCATGCCGGAAGACACCCTGTTTTCGTATAACCAGGTACAGATATTCATTGCCATCATCATCGGTATTCTTACTGCGGCAACCCAGTATTTTAAATACAGGAACACCGATGCAAAAACTTTTTATAAAAAGATAGCCGTTCCAACGGTGATTGCCCTGATCATCAGCCTGTGCATCAGCTTTATCGGCAATATTAATTATACCGAAAAAGGTGCTGGTTTTATGGTGGCCATTCATGTGGCCATGTTTGCTGCAGTGTATTCGGTGGTGGCGAATGCGGCGTATATATGGATAGGTTTGAAAGGAAAGACGAAATCGGCCGGCGCTTCGGTGGCGCATATCGGTTTTGGGCTGGCGTTGGTAGGGATATTAATTTCTTCGAGCAGGCAAACTATCCTCAGTCAAAATACAACGGGGATTGCTTTGCTACCCAAGTCGAAGGACTACGATCCGCAGGAAAATGTTACGTTATTCAAAGGTATAAAAACCGACATGGGTAAGTATGATGTTACCTACTTGCGCGATACCCTGAATAATTCAAACCATAAAAGGTATTTTGAGGTGAATTTTGTGAGCAAAGATGGCAGGTATAATTTTAATATCTATCCCGACCTGATCAATAATAATAAAGGCATAGAAGGCCGTTCCGCCAATCCCGATACTAAACATTACTTCGACCGGGACATTTATGTATCAGTTTCTGCTGCGCAGGATGGCAGGCAGGACGATACCAGCCAGTTTAAACCCATTGAAATGAAACCCGGCGATTCCGCTTTTTATTCAAACGGCATTATTGTAATGAACGGCGTGGTGAAAGAACCGGATTCACTTAAACAAAAACTGCTGCCGGGAGAAGTGGGCATCGGCATGAACATGACGGTGATTTCAAAAGACGGTATGTATTATAAAGCCATGCCGGAAATTGCTTTAAAAGACAACCAGCTTCGCCAGATACCCGATACGGTAATTGCCCAAAGCCTCATCATTAAATTTAATAAGCTGACTGATCCCGCTGCCGGTAAAATTGAGCTGGGCATAAAAGAAGACCAGAGTGTTCAGGACATCATCACACTAAAGGTTTACCTTTTTCCGTTTGTAAGCCTGCTGTGGATAGGTATTATCATTATGGTGGCCGGTTTTGTTATGAGCATAGTGCAAAGGGTGCGCACCGGTCTTAAAACGACCGAACTCATAAATAAGGCTTAATAAAAAGGTTACTTTCATTTACCATGCAGCATAAAGTACGGGCAATCGTTCTATATTTACATTATGCGCACAAAAAAATATACACGGGTATTCCGCCTGTTTGCATGGTTGCTATGCACAGGTTTTGTGTTGCATGGTTTTGCCCAGGCTCAACCGCCCCCTCCACCGCCAGGCCCACCCCCCGGGCCGCCGCCGCATTTTGTAAACCGTGCCAATATCGGTATAAACGATACCATACTGGTGCTGGCCTGCGTAGAGCCCAATGGCGATACCATTCCCTGCTCCTGGCTTGAAGATGAATATGTTTTTGCCAAAATGACCCAGGCCCAGCGTAAGCGCCAGGCTGAATGGACACGTTTGCGCAATGCGGTATATGTAACATACCCTTATGCCATCAGGGCTTCAAAGGTGATGAACGAGATTAATGCGCAACTGGCGAATGTGAACGACAAAAAGAAACGCAGGGAAATTATCATGTCCCGTGAAAAAGAACTGAAAAAAGAATTCGCTGACAAGCTTACAAAGCTTTCTGTTTATCAGGGCAGGGTTTTAATGAAGCTGATCTACCGCCAGACAGGCAATAACTGTTATGAGATAATTGAAGATTATAAAGGAAAATTCAATGCAGGTTTCTGGCAAACGGTTGCCCTGATCTTTGGCTCAAACCTTCGCCAGAATTATGATCCCGCCGGCCCGGACCGTGACATGGAAATGATTGTACAGGATGTGGAAAGAATGTATGGCGTGAGGCGGGGATAGTCGCAGTTGACAGTTCGCAGCTCTGAAAAAATGATTATTGAATATTCAATGTCGTTTACTTAAGGAACGTTTGTAAAGTCCCTCTCCTTTGGAGAGGGATTTAGGGTGAGGTCAAACAAGCGTAACTAATTTTACCACTAACTATAATCCCTCTACAATTTTTCCCAACTCTTTCATTGCTTCGCCGCTTTCCCCGTATTCCACCACACGGCCGGCCTCTCTGCCATTTTTTATTACGATAAATGTGGGCACATTGGTAACATTAAATATTTTTTCAAGATTGTCCAGTGTGGTTTTATTATGGTCAACGCCAATAACAGCAATATTGCTGTCGGCATAGCCTGCAGCGTCTGCGAGGCGGTAAAACTCCGGTAAAAGATTTTGGGTGTCGGGGCACCAGGTACCACCGAAGATCAGCATGGTAAAATCGCCGGCATGCCGTTTAAAAGCGGCCACTGCATCGGTATCCGGCCTGCCGAGGTTATAGTTCTTTTTGAACCACGTAAAGGCTGTATCGTTTTCAATATCATCACGGGAGATCAGGCCTCTTAAAACTTTCCTGTTCTTAGTATCATAACTTACCTCGTAAGCATGAAAGGACGGGGGCGCCGTAGCTACCTGCTGGGCGCTGCCTGTAAAGATTATAGCCAGGCTGAATAAAGACAGGATAACTTTTTTCATGCGCCTAAATTAGCACGCAATTCCAAAAGAAAGGAACGGAATTTTGTTAAGCTTTCCACTAACTGCACCTGCATGGCTGCCTTCTTCTGGTTGTCTTTTAAATATTGCCTGGCGCCTTCCACAGAGTATTTCTGCTGCCGCAGCAGGTAATAAATGAGGCGCAGGTTTTTTACATCTTCCGGCCTGAAAAGGCGGTCGCCTTTTTTGTTCTTTCGCGGCTTGAGAATATCGAATTCATTTTCCCAAAACCGTAATAACGATGGCTTCATATTAAACCATTGCGCCACTTCGCTTATGGAATAATACTGTTTTTGAAACAATACCTCATCTGCAGGAATATCCAGCAATGCAACATCAAGGTTTATTTCCTTTAAAGATTTGCGCCCGCGCTTTGAAGGTTGTTCTGCTTTCCTGGAAAGCGGTTTTATCAGTTGAACAGATTTGGCTTTTCCTGTAAGGCCGGTATCTTCTTTGCATTGTTCGGCCTGTGCAGGTATTGGCACTTTAACAATCTTCGTGGCGGCAGGTTTTTCTTCTGCCTGTTCTTCAGCAGGCGCATTTGCCTCAACGGCTTTCTTTTGCGGTTGCCTCTTGGGGCGGATAACAGCAATCTTGTCGTTGTTGTTATTAAACAGATCTAATTGTTGCATGTTTGTAAAACTACAAATGTTTAAATGGCTTGTGTTAAAAAACAATGGAGGGATAATCGTGCGCTTTCTGATAAATCAGCCTCTTTATAACGCATAAATTTAAAATAAATTTTCTTTCCCGTAATCAAAAAGGTAGGGGTTTGCGGCGCCAGAGGCTTATCACGGATTTCTCTTTGCTGTTAAAAGATAAACGATTTGTTTTTCAGGAATTAAATTTGCTGCCATTCGAAATAAAAAATATGCAGGAACTCATTGATAAACTCATACAGGAAGCCGGCCTTACCGAGAAACAGGCATGGCAGGCTATAACGATTGTGAAAGATTTTGCGAAAAGCAAATTCCCTATGTTTGGCGGCGCCATTGAAAAAGCCTTTGCCAAACACAGCAAAAAAGAAGAGGAAGACTTTTTAGATTAAGCTTTCATTTATTTCCATATAATGTTTAATTTTTAATGGATCTGTCGCCCGGTAAAAAAATTTATTTTCTCTCCGATTTCCATCTGGGCGCGCCTGATTTTGCCTCAAGCCTGGTTAGGGAAAAAAAGATTGTTGCTTTTTTAGAAAGCGTGCGGCGTGATGCAGCAGTAATTATTATTGACGGCGATGTATTTGATTTCTGGTATGAATACAAAACCGTTGTTCCCAAGCATTTCGTGCGGCTGCTCGGCAAACTTGCAGAGATTACTGACAGCGGTATTCCCGTTATGCTGTTTGCAGGCAATCACGACATGTGGATGCGGGATTATTTTCAAACCGAACTGAACATACCCGTTTATTTTGAGCCGCGAACTTTTACCTGGAATAACAGGAAGTTTTTTGTGGGCCATGGCGATGGCCTGGGGCCCGGCGATCACGGCTATAAATTCCTGAAAAAAATCTTCAGGAATAAATGCTGCCAGTGGCTGTTCGGTCAGTTGCATCCCACCCGGGGCATGAACCTGGCCAATTATTTCAGCAGGAAAAGCCGGCAGAAAACAGGCTCAGCCGATGCGGTTTTTTTGGGTGAGGACAATGAATGGCTGGTTGTTTTTTGCAGGGAAGTGCTGGCAAAAGAGCATTTCGACTATTTCATTTTTGGCCACCGCCATTTACCTTTAACCATTAAGCTTAACGATAGTGCCGAATACATTAATCTCGGTGACTGGATAACGCATTTTACCTATGCTGTATTCGATGGCAATGCGGTTGAATTAAAAAAATGGGAAGATTAATTTCCAGCAAAGCCTTCCGGTAGTTTTTCGCACGGAGCAAAAGCGTAAACAGAGAATCATATATCGCTGCTGGCGCTGCGGCACTTCTTCGTAATTTTGCAACACTACAAACCCGGGCTATCGTCCCGATCTTATCGGGAAGGAAAGTCCGGACAGCACAGGGCAGCCCACCATGTGTTAAACATGGCTTTCCCTATAGGCGGGGAAAAGAGAAAGTGCCACAGAAAATAACAGCCTCATCCCGGCCCTCTCCAGAGGAAAGGGAACCGGCAAGGCTACGGTGAAAATGTGAGGTAAAGGCTCACGTTCTGTTGCAGCAATGCAACAGAAGGGTAAACCTTGGGCGCTGCAATGCCACGTAAAGAAGCTGTAGGGCGGCCCGCTCTGCTTCAGGGTAGGCAGCACAGATAAATGATAGCTTAAAACAGAATCCGGCTTACGGGGTTTGTAGTTTTTTAAAGGCCGCCGGGCGACATACTGGTGTACCTTCCTCACCGGCAGACATTTCCCTGTGAGAAAAATATTTTGCATGGGCGTTTCATGTAACTTCATATAGCATTATATTCACCTGTCAGGTTATGGCAGCGATGATTAAAATTTAAAATACACAAAAACCAAACTTTCAAATAACCATGCTATTTAACTCACCTGGATTTCCCATGAAAAGAATCATTCCTGTTTGCTTACTGCTTCTTGCAACCCATCTTCTTTCTGCTCAAAACATTCCTTCGCCGCAACAATTTTTGGGCTATGAACCGGGCGATCATTTCACGCCCTGCTATAAAATAGACAGTTATTGTAATGCAGTTGCACAGGCTTCGCCCTCAACCGTTAAAACACTTAAATACGGCCAAACAAACGAAGGCCGCGATTTAATGGTGGCCTTTATTTCTTCCGCACAAAACATCGGGAACCTGGAAAACATAAGGCAGAATAACCTGAGGCTTGCCGGTATGCTGAAAGACAATACGCCTGCCGATGTAAATATGCCCGCTATAGTTTGGCTTAGCTACAATGTGCATGGCAACGAGCCTTCCGGCAGCGAAGCGGCCATGAAAGTTTTATATGCGCTGGCGGATCCATCCAACACGCAAACAAAAGAATGGCTGCAGCACGTGGTGGTGATCATTGATCCGATACAAAACCCTGATGGCCGCGACCGCTATATAAACTGGTATAACAACGCAGCAGGCAAACATTTTAATGCCGACCCGCAAAGCCGTGAACATGATGAGCCCTGGCCTTATGGCAGAACCAATCATTACAATTTCGATCTTAACCGCGATTGGGCATGGCAAACGCAAATTGAATCGCAGCAGAAAGTAAAATTGTATAACCAGTGGCTGCCTGAAGTGCATGTGGACCTGCATGAACAGGGGTATAATGCACCTTACTATTTTGCGCCTGCAGCACAACCCTTTCACGAAGTGGTTACGCAATGGCAAAGAGATTTCCAGGTAACGGTTGGCAAGAACAATGCAAGGTATTTTGATACCAACGGCTGGCTGTATTTCACCAGGCAGATATTCGATCTGTTCTATCCTTCTTATGGCGACACTTATCCTATCTACAATGGCGCTATTGGCATGACGTATGAGCAGGGCGGCATTGGCGCCGGCCTCGGCGTAAAAACAAGAAGTGGCGATACACTTACATTAACCGACAGGCTCATGCATCACTACACAACAAGCCTGTCAACCATTGAAGTGGCTTCAAACAATGCAAAGCAGCTCGTTGCTGAATTTAAAAAATATTTTGACAATAACAGGAATGGCGTTGACCTGGAGAATGTAACGTATGTGCTTACTTCATCAGACCAGAATAAAATTGAGGCAGTAAGAAAGCTGCTTGATAATAACGGCATCAGTTATGGCATAGCCAATGCAGCCTTCATCGGTTATAATTATTTCGATAATAAAACAGAAGCGTTTAAGAATGCGGGTTATCAAATTGCGGTAAATACCCTGCAGCCCAGGGGGCGCATGGTAAAAGTGCTGTTTGAAAAAGAAAGCAAGCTGGTTGATTCTGCCACGTACGATATTACTGCATGGAGCATTCCTTATGTTTTTGGGGTGAACGCATGGGCCACAAAAGACAGGGTTTCATTAGGCGCTTACACATTGCCAACAGCGGTTACGCCGGTGCAAAGCAATTATGGCGTGCTCATTCCATATAGTTCCATCAATGCATCAAAAGTGCTGGCTGCTTTGTTATTGCAAGGCATACATGTACGTTACTCCGGGGATGATTTTACGTACAATGGAAAGGTTTTTAATAAAGGCACGCTTATCGTTTTAAAAGGTAATAACCAGCCAAACTGGCTTGACGCAGTGAATGCCGCCTGCAGCGCCTGGAATGTGCAGCCTTATACGGTGCAAACAGGCTTTATGGATGCCGGCGCTGATTTCGGTTCATCCGATGTGCATTTTATAAAAGCGCCGAAGGTGGCCCTGCTTACCGGTAAAAATGTTTCGCATATAGCTGCGGGTGAAGTATGGAGTTATTTTGATAATGAATTGAATTATCCGGTAACCCAGTTAATGGCAGAAGATATTGGTGAGATCAATCTTTCCGGCTATGATGTTTTGATCATGCCCGATGGCGGTTATGACGTGTTTGATGATAAAGCAAACGCATCAAAGCTGGAAGACTTTGTAAAGGGTGGCGGTAAGCTTATTGCTACGGAAAGCGGCGCTGAAAAATTGGCTGGTCTCGGCTGGAGCGGCTTAAAGCTCATAGAAGACACAGCGCAGTCTTCAGACAGCATTATACAAAAAAGTTACGGCGCTTCAGAGCGCGATTTTCTTACGTCGTTCATTCCCGGCGCTATTTATAAGGTACAGTTAGATAATACGCATCCTGTAGCGTACGGGTATCCTGGTTTTTACTATACGCTAAAACAGGACGCCCGGGTTTACGGGTCAATCAAGGGCGGCTGGAATATAGGCATATTCCCTTCAGATGCTTATGTGGCAGGCTTTGTGGGCAGCAAATTAAAATCGAAACTGAAGCAGGGTGTCGCCATTGGCGAAAAACATGTTGGCCGCGGCGATATTATTTTTTTTAATGATGATATCTTATTCCGCCAGTTTTGGCAAAACGGAAAAATGCTTTTTGCCAATGCCGTGTTCTTAGCCGGCAATTAACCGGATGCCGGCGGTTTTCCTTAACCTTGTGGCAATGGTGAAAAATAAAAAAGCTGCACCTGGTTTAAGAAGCTGTAAAATAATGGGTGAACTGTAAACTTATAAAGAAACCTGCCGCATAGCCTGCTGCATATCTTCTATTATATCATTTGCATCTTCAATGCCCACAGACAGCCTTAAGAGGTTATCTTTTATGCCAATGGCAAGGCGCTCTTCTTTTGAAAGATACCGGTGCGAAGTAACCGCCGGCGCGCACATAAGGCTTTCCACGCCGCCAAGGCTTAATGCAGGCCTTACCAGTTGAAGCTTTTGCTGAAATGCAGTAATGCTTTCAACCCCCGTTTTTAATTCAAATGACAACATGCCGCCAAAGCCGCTCATCTGCTGTTTAGCTATATTATGCTGCGGATGTGCGCTTAGCCCGGGATAATACACGCTTTCCACGCTGGCATGGCCTTTTAAATATTCAGCTATAACGAATGCATTCCCGTTTTGTTTTTTTATGCGCAGCGACAGTGTTTTCAGGCTTCTTTCGGCCAGGTAGCATTCATACGGCGTTAATGAGCCGCCATACATTTTGGCCGTATCAAAGATCACTTCTTTATTATCATGGCTGCCTGAAACCAATGCACCGTAAGGCAGGTCGTTATGGCCACCCAGATATTTCGTTCCGCTATGCACCACAATATCAAACCCGTGCAAAAGCGGTAATTGATTAATGGGGGAAGCAAATGTGTTGTCTATAATAGTAATAATATTATTTGTTTTTGCAACATCGGCAATTTCTTCAAGCGGAAGTATGTTTAATAAGGGATTGGATGGCGTTTCTATATACATGATCTTCGTATTGCTGCGGATAAGATTTTTAAAGCCTTCAACATCTCCCGCAAAGCTGCATGCAATGCCGCGCTTTGGCAATTCTTCATTAGCGAATTTTAAAGTGCCGCCATACAGGTCTTTTGAGAAAATAATGTGCGCTCCGTTATTCAAAAAACTAAGTATGGCAGTGCTTATAGCCGCCATGCCGGAGCTGAAGACCATACCCCAGGTGCCCTGTTCCATGTTACAGATAATCTGCCCCAGCCTTTGCTGGTTATAGGTTGAATAAAAACCAGGGTATTGCAGGTTGTCGTGGCCTATATATTCATACGAAACGGCAGGCTGAATGCCCGCAGTAACTGCACTGTTGTATAATTCGCTTTTAAGCGGATGAACACAGCCTGTATCAAAATTTTTCATGTCCAAAACTAATCAAGTATAATCGAAAGCGTGTACCTGATTAAATATTGTAGGTAATATTTTAAGCTATTAATGCCCTGTAAAATTTTCTTTGTTATTGAGCCATGAATGAGAAGAACAACAGCAGTTGTAATCCGGAAATTTGTTTTTTATGCAGGTATTGCCTGAAAGAATGGATGCCTTCGATAGAGCAGTTTAAAACAACGCTGCGTATAAAAAAAGGAGAACAACTATTTAAGGAAGGCGATGCGGTAAAAGGCATATTTTTTTTGGAGGAAGGCAAATTAAAAGTGCATAAATCGTGGGGTGAAGACCGGCAAATGGTAATTCGTTTTGCAAAAGCAGGCGATGTAATAGGCCACAGAGGATTGGGCAATGATACCGTTTACCCTGTTACAGCCACTGCACTGGAAGATGCAACCGCCTGTTTTATAGAGCGCAGCTTCTTCCTGCGCTCTGTACAGGTAAATCCCTGCCCTGCAGCTAATGATATTTTATGCTGATGAACTGCAGGATGCGGAAAAAAGGATACGCGACCTTGCCCTGATGGATGTAAGGGGCCGCATAGCTGATACGTTCTTAATGCTGCAAAAAAAGTTTGGCGCAGATGAAGAAGGGTTTATTACTGTAGTGCTTACCCGGCAGGATACAGCTTCCTTTGCAGGCACTATCTACGAAACATTTTTCAGGATAACTGATGAATTTGTAAAACAAAAAATCATTCGTTATGCAGGAAAAAGGGTGAAAATACTGAAGCCTTCAAAGCCTGAAGCATATTCGAAGATGTAGCATGCATATTACACACGCATTGTTTTTAATGCATCTGTCCACCGGTTTAATTCTTTAATCATGGCTTCTGCAGATTTTATAATTGCTTCATCCGGCACAAACAGTTCTTCATCATTAATATATTTTGTAAAGAACGGGATACTTACCTGGCCGGGAAGCGGCATCATATTAAGCGTTGTAAGAACCTGCTTCAGCATTTGAGTTGCCCGCAAGCCGCCTGAAATCCCGCCATAACTTACAATCCCGGCAGGTTTATATTTCCATTCATTAAATAAATAATCAAGTGCATTTTTTACAGGAGCAGGAAACCCAAAATTGTATTCTCCCAACACAATGATAAAGCCGTCTGCTGACTGTATCTGTGCGCTCCATTTCTTTGTATGCTCATGCACATATTGCTGCAGGCGCGGATGATTGGGCTCATCCATTAACGGTAAATTTATTTCAGCAAGATCCAATAGTTCTACATTGAAGATATTGGCCCGGCGGGCAAATTCAAACATCCAGTTGGCAATAGCAATCCCCTTTCTTCCTTTTCTTGTTGTTGAAGTGATGATTTTTATTGTATGCATATTGTTTTATATTTTAAACCGGTTTATATATTTTTTATTCCCGCGTTAAAAATAGTATATGTATGCCTGCATGGTGAATATTCTTATAATAATGTTGCAGTAAACAAAAAGCCGCTTCATAATAGAAACGGCTTTTATTTTAATGGGGTATCTTCAGTTTCCAACCCGGCTTAATAAGGTCAGGGTTCGAGATCACATCTTTATTGGCTTCATAAATTTTCTGCCAGCTTACGCCAAACTGCTTACCGATTTTTGAAAGGTTATCGCCAGGCTGCACTTCATATTCTTCCGCGGCAGCTTCATCGGTTGTAATATTTAAAACCAGATCGCCTGCGCGGTAGTCGGGATCAATTTTATTATAAATATCCCATAACTGTTTCTTCACAGCCTCTGATGGCGCCTTGCCATCTATGTATAAAACATTATCCTGCTCCCTCACCTGCAGGCCTGTTACGCCTGCTGTTTGGGCTGCGGTTATCAGTTCATTATATTTATCCTGTAATGCCATAGTGTAGGTTTTATTCAATGGTTAATTTATTGTCTATTTTTTTGGGTTTAAGCGCATGCAGCTTTATCATTAATGCCTGCAGGTCGGTCCTTTTAATTTTGCCGGTAAGCGTAACAATGCCATCGTTGATAGCTGCTGTAACGCCATTATAACCGGAGATAACGCCATCCACTGCGGTTTTTAAAGAATCGTCCGGCGATATTTGAACGGTGGCCGTTGGCGGGGTTGGCGGCGTAACGGTAACCGTGCTTTTTACTTCTTTTACACCCTTTACCGGCTTAACTGCATCTGTTGCGGATGCATCGCAGCCATCTGTTTCGCAACTGCCTGTAAGCGTTACCACGCCATCGGCCACAGTGGCTGTGATGCCGGTATAGCCCGGGTTTTCAGCAAGCTTATCGTTTACAGCCTTTTGTATGTCGGCATCTTTAGGGCTGCACGATGCAAATAAAATACCTGCGGCCATAACCAATGCAGGCCACCTGAACTTTAAATTTTTCATAATGAGATTTTGAAGTTAAAAATTACGAGCACAATTGTTGATAGAAAGTGTTATTAATGGCAATCCGGAATAAACCTTTTAAAAATCATGCCAGAGTATCCCCGGCGGCTCCCTCATAGGGCCTGCACTGTCATATATAATCTTGCCGTTTCCCCGGAATAACGTAATGCTTATAACGGTTTGTAAACAGCACTGCTGCATTATATCTTCCGGAAAAAGAGCCGCAGGCATTAAATGCGGGAACCTTATCAATTCAATATTAAAATACATTATTGTCCGGATAACTTGGGCTAAAGCCCATTGTGCAAGGGTTTCAGATATATAACCCCGGGCTTAAGCCTGGGGTTAGTAAAAAGCAGGCCCATAAAGGGCTTTAGCCCAAGAGAAAATAT
>NZ_JASGEX010000051.1:0-15628 GCF_047606085.1 Parafilimonas sp. | reverse complement strand
GAACCTTTGTTAATTATGGCCTGAAGTTCTTCAACTTCGGCCTTTGTAAGTTTGACTGTATAACGTATCATTTGTAAATGGTTTTACAAATGTACTATAATTATACGTCATATTATACTTAACTTAATACTATAAGTTCGTTTTTATAGTTGAAATTCTGAGGTATTTCTCTTTTCATATTTCATTAATTTGTTTGAATACTACCTAATCCTATATAAGCATTCTTGTTACAGCAATGTTGAATTATGCTGCCATAAAAATATTCAGTACAAGGGAGTGACATAACCGTGCTGCCATGAAATACTACTGCTGATAACATAAAAATCATTCTTCCTCATCTGCAACCGTTTCGCCTTTTGCTATGGGCAATATAGCACTTGTTTCGACCTCACCCTTGTTCCCTCTCCGAAAGAGAGGGAGGCCAGGCAATAATCTTTTATTCAGCTTTTGCACTACCACTTCAGCAATGCATCAGTTATCAGCTTCGGTTAATTCATCATTCATTAGTTCAGGTAAAATTTTTTGCACCTGTTCACTATTCAAGGTTTCAACCCCCTTCAACTTTCTTTGTATTGCTCTTGTTCTTGCGCCCACCACGTCTTCGAGTTGGTTCAGCCCGGTTTGTATGTTGCTTTGCGCTTTGCTGAGCAGGGTATTGAAATTGCCGAACTCTGTTTTTACGGCGCTGAGCAACTGCCATACTTCGCCGCTGCGCTTTTCGATGGCGAGGGTGCGGAAACCCATTTGCAAACTGTTAAGCAGGGCGCTGAGCGTGGTGGGTCCGGTGATGATGACGCGGCTGGTGCGCTGTAGGCTTTCGAAGAGGCCGGGTGTGCGCAGCACTTCGGCATACAGGCTTTCGAAGGGCAGGAAGAGGATGGCGAAATCGGTTGTGTGCGGCGCATCTATGTAACGGCTGCTGATGTCGGCGGCGCAGTTGCACAATACTTTGGTGAAGCTGCGGCGGTGTTCTTCTACCAGTTCGGGGTTGCCGTGTTCGTAGGCGTCGGTGAGCAGTTCAAAGGCTTCTTTGGGAAACTTGCTGTCGATAGGCAGCCATAAAGGTTCGCTGCTGTTTTGTTTGTTGGGCAGCTTTACGGCAAACTCCACCAGGGCATTGCTGCCTTTTTTGGTCTTTACATTTTTGGCGTACTGGTCGGGCGTGAGTATTTGTTCCAGCAGGCTTTCAAGCTGGTACTCGCCCAGCACGCCGCGGGTTTTTACATTGCTCAGCACGCGTTTCAAATCGCCCACACCGGTGGCGAGCTGCTGCATATCGCCAAGACCTTTATGCACGGCTTCGAGCCTTTCGCTTACGAGCTTGAAACTTTCACCAAGGCGGGCTTCAAGGGTCTGCTGCAACTTTTCATCAACGGTAAGGCGCATCTGTTCCAGCTTCTGCTCATTGCTTTGTTGCATGGCATTTACTTTTTGCTCGATGGTGTTGCGCATGGTATCGAGCTTTGTGCTGGTATCGGTATTCTGGTCGCTTTGTTTGCGCAACAGTTGATAGAAATTATCTTTTTGCTGGATATTAAATTCGGTGATGCTTTGGGCTAAATCTTTTTTAAAGCTGTTTAATGCTTCTTTTATTTCTGTGCGGGAGGCAAGGGCATTGTGGTTATTGCTGTCGCTGAAGGCGGTGAGTTTTTTATCAATGGTTTCGGTGAGGTGGTTGAGTTTTTCTTCGAAGGATTGCAGCGATGCTTTTAATTCCTGCCTGGCCCTTAAGGATTGATTGTTGGTTTCAATGCGGTTGAAAGATATTTCTTTGCGGATGGTTTCCTGGCCCTGCTGCAAATCGTTGCGTAAAGATTGTTCGATGCGTTGTATATCTTTTTGCAAAGCTTCCTGTCTGGCGTTTTGCTGAATGGCTGTTTCATTCAATCTTGCTTCAATGCTTTCGAGGGATTGCTGCTGCGCAGCATTGTTATGGGTGAATGATTTTATGAGAAGGATGATGAGAAGTAAAATTGTTATGGCGAATAGTATATATGTGATAGTCATAAAGTATAGTTTTTGCCCCGTCAAGCCCCCGATCCCTGAAGGGGTGTACTTGGATTTCGTTATGTTTTTGTACTCCCCTTTAGGGGATGGGGGCTTGGGATGCGAAATTGATGGGTTTGTTTTTTATAAATAATTTTTTGTTAGTTGTTTTTTAAAAAGAATAAGCTTTTTTGATAACGATAGTGCTCCCCTTTAGGGGATGGGGGGCTTGCGCATTTGTTTCTTCTGTTCTTTTGCCTTGATGCAAAGGAACCCCCGCCAGCCCGGTGTCAGTCGGGCAGGAAAACATCAAGGCAAACCCGATTGCTCCGCACGTTTTTCCGGGCCAGCGCCTCCCTCTGTGCAGCTTTGTTTATTTTTATGTTGCCTGTTGAATATTTAGTCATATTATTTGTGTTCGATTTTATATAACGCCATTGATTATTTGAGGCTGTATAATCTTTTAATCAGAAAAATCTTATAAATCGTAGTTCAGGCTTTATTCCACCCTTTTGTCATCAGGGTCTGCATGTTTTGGAAAAACGAAACTATTCTTTGCCCAGTCATTCCAGTGGGTAACAAGATCGTTTAAAATAGCTGCCTGCTCATTTGCCAGGTTATGCTCTTCATCGCGGTCTGCGGAAAGATCATATAAGCTCCAGGTGGTTCCTTTCTTGTCTTTTACAGCTTTCCAGTTACCCCTGCGCACTGCCTGCCAGCTTTCATGCTCCCAGTACATATATGCATGCGCGCTTAACGTATCTCCTTTAAAAACGGGGGCAAGGCTTCTGCCTGTTATGGGATAGATGGAATGGCCTTTATAAACAGCAGGATATTTGGCTTTCGCCACATCAATAAACGTAGGCATAATATCCGGCAGGTATGAAGGCGTTGTTACAATGGTGTTTTCTTCTTTAGCGCCAATGCCTTTTGGCCAGCACATAATGAAAGGAGCAGAGATACCGCCTTCCTCTGTTTCGCGTTTCCATTTGCGGTAGGGCGTGTTGGATGCATTTGCCCAGCCCATACCATACGAAATAGCGCCTGATAATTCAGGGTTATTGATGTCGCTCACGGCGCCGCCACCCAGTTCTTTATACGGTTCAGGGCAGGCGCCGTTATCACTTAAAAAAATAATCAGCGTGTTATCAAGCTGTCCTTTCTTTTCAAGCGCTGCAATCACCTTTCCCACATTTTCATCTATACAGCTTACCTGTGCAGCATATACCTGCATGCGGTAGGCAACATCTTTTTTCTCTGCAGCAGTTAAGGCATCCCATGCCCGCACAGCAGTATCGCGCCGCGATAATTTTGTATGGGCGTCAACAATACCCATCTGCTGCTGCCGGGCAAATCTTTCTTCCCGTATTTTATCCCAGCCCTTATCATATACGCCTTCAAATTTTCTGATGTCCTGCGGCTTTGCCTGCAAAGGCCAGTGCGGTGCATTAAAGGCAAGGTACAGGAAGAAAGGTTTGTTATCTTTTTGTTCCTGCAAAAATGCGATGGCAGAATCGGTAAAGGCATCTGTGGTGTAATAGTTGCCCTGCGGTGGCGGCAATTTTGTATTCATATACCATAAGCCCCTGCCGCCCTGCGGCTTCAGGTAACTGGTGGCGCCTTCGAGTATGCCATAATATTTTTCAAACCCCCGTTGTAAAGGCCACCTTTCTTCCCGCTGCATGCCCACATGCCATTTACCGGACATATACGTGTGATAGCCTGTACTGCCCAGTACTTCTGCCAGGGTTACACAATTCCTGTTAAGGTATCCCTGGTAACCAGGCGTGCCCCAATGATACGCTGATGTATCGGCAGCGCCTTCCGTCATTTGCCCGATGCCTGCCTGGTGGGGAAATAAGCCGGTTAGTAAACTGGCGCGTGTGGGGCAACATCTTGCCCCATTATAAAATTGTGTGAACCGTATGCCTTTTGATGCAAGCCTGTCAAGATTGGGCGTTGGTATTTCGCTGCCAAAGCAACTGATATCTGAATAACCCATATCATCCGCCATAATAAGCACAATGTTTGGGCGCTGCTGGCTAAAACTAAAAAGCGAAGAAAGTAATAATGTTATGCTGCAAAGAAGCAATTTTGTTTTTTGCATATTTTACCTGTTTTCTAATGATCGTATTGCCTGCAGGCAAAATAAATAATTCCCAGCGAAACAGTAGGAGTTAATATTTGGAGATTCTCAGAAGCTCCTATGTTTAAATTTTTTTGCGCCGGGAGCACAGCGCTACAGAGCCGCTTCATTACTCTGTTAACTCCTTTGCTCTGTGCGAAAAATCGCTAAAACCCTGTAAAGAATTACATTTTTAAACAGCCTCTAACATATACTTCACAAGGTGTAAAAAAGTGGTTTAGCGCTCCTCTCCTCCCTGGGATGCTGTGGTGAGATGTGAACAGCGAACTGGTAAAAAATTTTAAAGGCATTGAACAATTTGCCATTGATAGCTCAATACTCTTTTTTAAGCCAGCAAAGTTTTTTCAGGCCGCACTGTCCTTTATATGATAGAAATATCGCATATCAACATATTTATTGAAATTAATAAAAAAGTTTAGCTATGCATACTATTTTGTTAAAAATATTGTAATTTAACAGTGCCAAAAATCATATATATGAAAAACAAATTTGTTTACCCACTACTTGCAGGTGTTGTGTTATTAACAGGCGCCATATTGTTGCTAAGCATGACCCGCAAAACGCCTACCCCCAAAAAAGCCCAAACTGGTGTAGCATGTACTTTCGAAAACAATAGTTCTGCAACGGTAACCTCTGTTAAGGTAAGTTTTGGTGGTAATGCCGCTGTGCCAGTGCCCTGTTCCTCGTGTTATCCATTCGGTAGCGGACGCGATGCTATTGTTACTGTTACTTTTTCATCTGCATTTTCAGGGGCGATAGAGATACTTGATGCAGGTGGGAATACGCTTAAATGTTCCCCGGGCGGCGGTAGTTCCACCTCAGAACCCTGGGTAATTGTGCATACGCCACAGTTAGCGGCACTGTGACAGTTGGAATCTATTCTTCGGTTGGCTGCCCTTAAACAGTTTTAAAATTTTATAATATTGGCAAAGTTAAAATGCAGCATAGCAGGTATTTTTTTGTTGTGCATATCTGGCAAAGTGCATGCCCAGGCCTGTGATCTTGTAAAAGGCTTTCAAAATATCATCTGGTTTAAAGGCGTCGGAGATTTTTATAATCATTTCGATGGTTATTATTCCGGGATAAGCAGAATTCTTGAAGACAAAACCGGGGATATTATCACCATCGGGAATATTACAATGCCAACGAGTGGCCTCACCCAGACCCTGATTATGAAAACCACCCTGAAAGGAACGGTGTTGTGGGCTAAAACAACCAAAGGCTATAGTTTCTCTGATGGTGGTGGTTTTAATACCGGCAGCATTATATCAACCAGGGATAATGACTATGTTGCCATCTTAGGAGGAAGCTGGGGCGGCGCCAACGCTACCGGGTTAGTGAAATTTGGCCCGGATGGGGCAGTGCAATGGGCATTGGGTTTTTCCGGTACAACTACAAACTACGGTTTATCTATTAATAAGGTTATCCAGCTAAGCAATGGAAATTATATTGTGACTGGCTATGCTCAAGACCTCGCTTCCAGTCGCAGAGGCGTTGTTTGCTGCATAGATGAGAACGGAAAGCTGCTATGGAACAAATATTTTTTTTTTCAATGACAGGCGTTATAGCTGCTGTTTCGGGAACAGGAATATATAATATTTTAGAACTGCAGGATGGTAACCTTGTGATATCGGGCTTTTATGGGTACGTTTTGTCTTCGTCATATAATAAGATAGTTAATAAATGCTTTTTAAGAAAAATAGATGCTGCAACGGGCAGGCAAATCTGGTCGCATTTTTATGTGTTGAGAGATTCAACGAATGTTCCAAATTTAGGGAACATGCATGAATTGCCAGACCACAGCCTGCATGTGCATTTTCTTCCTCCCACAAACGATATAACGGAGTTGGATAATAGTTATTGGCATTTTGATTCGGCAGGTAATTTTATAGAATGGAAAAGAATTGTCCCTGGTTCTACCGGCTACACCCTGGGCTCTCACTTTGCCGGCGTGGACGGGCAGGGCAATGAGGTGTTCTATGCAAATGTTTCAGGCAGCAGTGCTTCATACCCCATTATTTTTAAAGCATCCAATGATGCTGTGAGCTGGGCGCAGGCTTACACAAGCACCATTGGCGTTGGCTATATCAACAATTTTGCCACGGCAACAATTGGCAGCAATTCCATTTTAATCGGCGGCAACTATGCAACGCATCAATTTTCCACCAATGACAGCAGGGAAGAATATCAAAGCTATCTTATCAAAACGGATGAGACAGGGGAAACCAGTTGCTCCGACACTTTTTCCATCCCCCTTGCCATCATCACCAGCACAGACCCCTTGTTTCAATATCCCGCCGTGTGGAGTGAAGCCGGCGGTACTTCAGTAGCTTTTGATTCCTCGGTGAAAACAAGCGATTTGCTGCCGCAGGAGTTAGGCGACTGCCCTGTTAAAAATTCTGATACGGTTGTGCATGTGGATGCCACGCTTTGCACTGACAGCATTTATACTTTGCCCAACGACAGCATAGTAACGCAGCCCGGCATTTACCACAATTATTTTCAAACGGCGGCGGGCTGCGACAGCGTAATATTTACAAACCTTACCCAGGAGACAGCGCCTGCCGTGCAATTAGGCAATGATACCTGTTTTACAAATACATCGGCCATTACATTGTACGCCAAAACGAACAACACAAATGATACGTTTTTATGGCAGGATGGAAGCAGCAATTCCACTTACAACGCTGCACAGGCGGGCATATATTGGGTGCAGGCAAGCAATAGCTGCGGCGTTGCAACAGACAGTGTTACTATTTACAGCAATTGCAATTTGCCGGTGTATGTTCCCAATGCTTTTACGCCGAATAACGACGGGTTAAATGATGTGTTCAGAATTGCCAATATCAATAACCAGCAGTTTGTTGATATGAGCATATACAACCGTTGGGGGCAACGTATTTTTTACTCCACAGAAGCGCTGAAAGGCTGGGATGGAAAACAGAACGGGGTGGAATTGCCTGCTTCGACATTCATTTACCAGATACGATATAAAAACTTTGCGGGCAAACTGCAAAGTTTGAAAGGAACGGTTGTTTTGATGAGGTAAGAAAATTTTCGGTACACCTTGGCGGCCGGTGAGATACCGACCGGCAGCAAGCGCTACAGGCGGGTGTCCACCGCCCGCCTGCGAAAAATTGAAATGCCCCCTTTTAAACAGCATCTGATAAAAAGAATATATTTTTAATCACTATGAAAAATTGTATATCAAAGAAAACAGTATTAAAAAATATTTTTACAATTTCATTTTTAATAATTGCGTATTGCTTGTTTGCTTCAGATTTCGGCTTATGTCAAATTCATTTTTAGTTCTTCGCTGCCATTGGAGAGATTCGATATAACGCTCAATGACGGGATTACTGAATATAATTTTCGTTTGACAAGTAAAAAATATTGGGAAGGAGAGTTGTTCTCTTCCTTTGGGTATATTGAAATAAGATACCATAAGTCTGATACCAGTAATGCATTTAAAAGATTTTTCTTTACAAAAGGCAAATTGAGCATTTTTGTTGCACCATCTCAGGATGAACAAGAAGTCTTTTCGATTGATGAAAAATCGTCAGAAAATTTAATTCCTTACAGTAAAATGGATGGCGATCTTTTGGATTCATTCATAAAGAAGGAAGACGACAAAGTCTTAAATTTTTTTCATGCAAACAGAGCCCAATTCGATGCGAACCCCCGGTTAATACACGAAACTTTTTTGTTAAGCGACTCCATAATTTATAAAAAAAATGAATTCATTAAACAACATCCAGATACCTTTTTGGCTTTTTGAGAGCCATATTGCCAGGATAGATTTAATAAAGCCGGATACGCTCATGGAGTTATACAATACAGTATTGACTGATAGGTATAAAAATTCCAAAGCTGCTACATATCTTGTTTCAGTAATAAAAAATAAAATAGCAATTACCTCAAATTCAATTTTTCCAGACTTTTCTGTTTTAGACATTCATGGAAACAGTATTGAATCATCAAAGCTCAGGAATAAGTTTGTATTAGTGCAATTTTGGGCATCCTGGTGCCGCCCATGTTTGGATGAATTACCAAGTTTAAAAGAATTGAATGAAGAATACAAGGATCAGGATTTTAAGCTTATCTCATTTAGTATCGACGAAGACTCAACAGCTTTTCGAAAAGCGATTGAGAAATATTCAATGAACTGGGCGCAAATTTTTAGAGGCAGGCCCCTTTTTAATTCTTTAGGAGGAAGTGAAATTCCCCAGCTTTATCTCATTAACAAATCAGGAAAGGTTATTTACAATAAGGAAACATCAAATGATTGGAATTTAGTTTTATTAAGAAAGATATTATCGGAACGTTTGATACAATAATGAGAGCGCTGCGCCTTTGGTGTTGTCGCCATCAAAGGCGGATGTTTAAGAAGCTCCTATGTTTAAATTTTTTTGCGCCGGGAGCACAGCGCTACAGAGCCGCTTCATTACTCTGTTAACTCCTTTGCTCTGTGCGAAAAATCGCTAAAACCCTGTAAAGAATTAAAATTTTTTAGCGCTCCTCTCCTCCCTGGCATGCCAGTGGTGAGGCCTGAAAAAGAAACATTATTCACTAATTTCTCCCTTGTGCACTATAAATCATGTATCCTTTTAATCATGCAAATCCCGCCCCGCAAAGGAGAGGACAGACAATCATAGTTCCGTAATATTTACCGCATTTAACGCATATTTAATGGCTGTTTTAGACGATGCGTTTATCTTTGGCAACATGTATATAAAGAAATCTATAATTGTTTTAGCCACTGCGCTTTTTATGGTTTCGGGGCTTCAGGCCCAGTTGCTCAATAAGGTAATAAAATCTGTTTCCAAAGATTCTTCTGCAGGCAATGTGCTGAGCGGTATATCACAGGGCACATCTTCGCTTAGCACAGAAGATGTGGCGGCTGGCTTAAAAGAAGCGCTGGAGAAAGGCACAGAAACAGGTACCGCAAAATTGTCTGCCGTTGATGGTTTCTTAAAGAATGCAGCCATAAAAATATTATTGCCGCCTGAAGCGCAGAAGGCAGAACAGGTGTTGCGCAGTGCCGGTCTCGGCAAACTGGCCGATAATGCTATTTCATCTATGAACCATGCGGCGGAAGATGCCAGCAAAAGCGCCGCGCCCATATTTGTGAATGCAATTAAACAAATGACGATACAGGATGCCTGGGCTATTTTAAAAGGCGCTGATACATCTGCTACCCATTATCTTAAAACAAAAACCACCGATCCGTTAACCACGGCATTCAAACCTGTAATAGAACAGTCTTTGAAAAAAACGGATGCCACCAAATACTGGACAGATTTTGCAACCGCTTATAATAAGATAAACGTTTTTGGAAGCAATAAACTTGATACAGACCTCCCGGGCTACGTTACAGGAAAAGCTTTAACCGGTATTTTCTACGAAATAGGCCAGCAGGAAAAAGACATCAGGAAAAACCCGGCGGCACGCACCACAGCGCTTTTGCAGAAAGTGTTTGGCAGCAGTAATTAATGTACCCATTCAGGCGTGGCATGCATAAACTACCCATACGTTTCCTCTTTCCGTAAGTTATTTTTCCGATAAAGCAAATGGTTACTGAATACAATAAAGAAGTTTGCAGCATTATAAAGAATCTTATGGATTGCGAATTTCAATCTTTATATTTTGGGAAGGAGGGTTACATTATCCGCTGCAAAAACTGCGGTTATTACCAGGTAGCCTTTCTGAGTGTATTACTGAATCTCTCCCATTCAGAATTTAATGCCTTGCATAATATTGTAAAATTCAAATGCGGGCATTACTCCGGTTGGGATACAGACAATACAAAAAATGTTATCATACAAACGCCCGGGCCTGAAACTTTTATTTTGCTCACCATAACAGAGGCAAGGCAGTTTATGAATATGCTGGAAGAGGCGGATAATGAGGCCAAAGCGCTTTTATTAATAGATATGTTCAATGCATGATACTAAGCCCGGGTAAATAATAATGCTTTTTTGAAACAGTTTCACCCGGCACTAATTTCCAGCCCGCAGAAAAGCGCCTTCAATTGCTGAAGGCGCTTTTCTTTTTTACATATCATTATTACCCTGTTAAAATTTTAATGCAGGGCTTTAGGACAAACAAACTGTATATATTTAAAATTGCATAATGGTTCGCATTTTTATTGTTGTTTATGGGAAACTAATTTTCGAAAAGAGAAAACTGACCGGGCTATGACAATCATAATGGCCTTGCCTGCTTATTTGCACAGCAGAGTATCATCAGGCCCCATCAGTACGCAAACATTTTTTGCAGTGTAGTGATCTTTGTGTTATGCTTTACGCTTTCATAAAAATATCTATTCCCGGAAAAATGTTACATGCGCTGTCGCTGCACTTTTAAATTAAGTGCCGGCAATATTCTATATTTGCCGCCAGTTCTTTGCATAACATCAATCAGGTATGGGTTTCCGATCGGTATCGGAATTAAAAAGGAACCGTGTGCAAATCACGGGCTGACGTGCAACTGTAAGAGGCCTCACCAAACTCCCTCCGGAAGAGGGGCTTTGAGCGAGATGCTTTCATCAATACCACTGTCTCTGCAAAACAGGGATGGGAAGGGATGGAAGTTTACCTTAAGCCAGGAGACTTGCCTCTATCTTAATGACACAGCTTTCACGATATAAAGCATGCCGGGCATTGAATAAATTATTCCTTCATAAAGAATATCCGCTTTATTCCTTTCTCCTTTTCTTTTATTGCATAAGCTGTGCTGTTTGCAGGAGCATTATTGTTTCACGTAACAAACAAAAAAATGCAAACACACAATTTGGGTTACCCGCGCATTGGTAACCAGCGTACGCTTAAAAAAGCAAACGAAGCGTATTGGGCCGGAAAGATCAAAGCCCATGAATTACAACAAACTGCCAGAACGATTCGCCTGTTTAACTGGCAATTACAGAAAGACGCAGGCATTGACTGGATACCCTGCAACGATTTCTCTTTTTATGACCATGTGCTTGACACCTGTTTAATGACAGGCGCCATTCCTGAAAGGTTTCATGAACTGATCGTAAATAAACAAATAACCAATCCAGACCTTGGCTTTGCCATGGCAAGAGGGTTTCAGGAAGATGGCTATGATATTACTGCCATGGAAATGACGAAATGGTTCGATACAAATTATCATTACATCGTTCCGGAATTTAAAGCCGGGCAGCAATTTTCTTTCTTTCATAATAAAGTGGTGAATGAGTTTGCTGAAGCCAAAAGGGAAGGCTTTAACGCAAAGCCTGTGCTGCTTGGCCCGGTTTCATTTTTATTATTGGGCAAAGAGAAAGAAGATGGTTTTAATAAGCTTGACCTCATCCATAATTTATTGCCCGTTTATTTTGAGGCATTGCAACAATTAGATGATAACGGCGCTTATTTCATCCAGTTTGATGAGCCCTGTTTGTCGCTTAATCTTTCACAGGCAGAAAGGGCTGTTTTTACAAAAACATATAATGCCATCAAAACAAGATTTCCCAATCTGCAGGTAATACTGGCTAATTATTTTGAATGCTATGGCGATAACCTGCAAACGGCTTTGCAACTTCCCGTGCACACGCTGCATCTTGATTTAGTGCGTTGCCCCCTCCAGTTGGATGATATACTTACTGCGGAATTTGCAAAATCAAAAATACATGTATCGTTGGGGGTTGTGGATGGAAGAAATGTATGGAAAAACGATTTTGAACAATCACTGTCATTAATTCAAAAGGCCATCAATAAGATTGGAAAAGACAGGTTATGGATAGCGCCATCCTGTTCCTTATTGCATTCGCCGTGCGACCTGCATTTTGAACAAAAACTTAATCCTGAAATAAAGCAATGGCTGGCATTTGCCAAACAAAAACTGGATGAAGTGGTTACGCTGAAACAACTGGCGGAAGGCGATAAAACGGAAGCGCTGCATCATAAGCTGCAGGAAAACATCAATGCCGGTAAAAGCCGGAAAACATCAACGCTTATTCATAATGAAGAAGTGCGGCAGAGAATGGCGGCTATAACGGAAGCGGATGCAAAGCGCAATAACCCGTTCAGCATAAGAAAAGAAAAACAGCATGCAGCTTTAAGGCTTCCTTTGTTTGCCACAACAACCATTGGCTCATTTCCCCAAACAAAAGAAGTAAGAAGCTGGCGCGCTAAATGGAAGAAAAAAGAATTAAGCGATGATGCATACAATGCATTGTTAAAAGCCGAAACCGAAAAAGCCGTTCGCTGGCAGGAAGAAATTGATATGGATGTATTGGTGCACGGCGAATTTGAGCGCAATGATATGGTGGAATATTTCGGCGAACAACTGGCCGGTTTTGCATTCACTGAAAACGGATGGGTACAAAGCTATGGCAGCCGGTGTGTGAAGCCGCCCATCATTTATGGCGATGTGTATCGCCCAAAACCTATGACGGTTGAATGGAGCGGTTATGCCCAATCGCTCACAAAAAAATATATGAAAGGCATGCTTACCGGCCCTGTAACTATTTTACAATGGAGCTTTGTGCGCAATGATCAGCCACGCCGCGAAACCTGCACGCAGATTGCACTGGCCATTCGTGATGAAGTGAAAGACCTGGAAAAAGCCGGTATAAAAATCATACAGATTGATGAGCCTGCCATCCGCGAAGGGCTGCCTTTGCGCAAAGAAAACTGGCAGCAGTATTTGGATTGGGCGGTAAGGGCTTTCCGCATTGCATCATCCGGCGTTAGCGATGAAACACAGATTCATACACACATGTGTTATTCTGAATTCAACGATATTATTGAAAACATTGCTGCTATGGATGCCGATGTAATTACCATTGAAACATCCCGCTCACAAATGGAACTGCTGAATGCATTTGCCGATTTTAAATACCCGAATGAAATAGGCCCAGGTGTATATGATATTCATTCACCGCGTGTGCCGTCAAAAGAAGAGATGGTATTATTAATGGAGAAAGCAAAAGCTGTTATACCTTCAGATCAGCTTTGGGTTAATCCTGACTGCGGCCTGAAAACCCGCGGCTGGGAGGAAACAAAATCCGCATTGATAGAAATGGTGAACGCCGCAAAAGCGTTAAGGGCTGCAGTGGGCGAAACAGTATAGTTATAAGACTGGTTCAGCCTTTTTAGGCTGAACCAGTCTTTTGCTATTGCAGCAAAACATCATTATCAAGCTTTACGCCTTCATATATTTCGGCAATTAAAAGTTCTTCATTAATTGCCCTGATATAAAGTTGCTCCCGGGGTGAATTATATTCTTCCAGTTCCCAGTGATGGTTTTCATTCAGCCTGAATGCTTCAATATGTATGCTTTCCGAATCAACCAGTATATATTCTTTCAATGTGGGTATATCGCGGTAAAGCTTAAACTTTTCACCACGGTCATAGTTTTTCGTTGATCTGGAAAGCACTTCAATTATAACAGCGGGGTTTACAATATTCCAGTTATCATTATTCCGTGTAATTAATTCACCGCAAATAATGGAAATATCCGGGTATGTAAAAAGCATGTTGGATGGTATATGTATGCGCTGGTCGCTTCCAAAGGGCTGGCATTTTTTGCCTTTCAGCTTTACAAACAAGCTGCCTAATAAATTTTTAGCAATGATATTATGCGGCACTTTTGAGCCGGACATGGCAAATATTTCACCTTTATAATACTCATGTTTTTCCATTGAGGCTTCTTCCATCTCAAGGTACTCCTCAATTGAAAATTTTTGACTGCCATAAGCTACTGCAGGCTCGTTTACTTCCATACAATAAAAATACATTATTTATTTGTAAGCATGTTTGGGCTAATTAATAATTTGAGATGCTATAAAAAAGTCCCGTGCCATTGCTGTTTTGATCTGGCAATAGCATAATGTTTTTTTGTACTCACGCGACGTTCTGGAAGTTGCTATCGGTCTGATGCTTTGAAGCGCCTGACCACGTTACATTCAAGCTTGTTCAACAAAGTGCATGTTGATCATCTCAACAAAAGTCCGAAGGAATATGAAACTGCATATTCAATATGCCCAAACGATATTGGAAATATCTTACAGAAAAACGGCCCAACCAAATTTGGGCTGTTTGCATTTGAATTATTGGTTAATGAATTTAGTTCAGCACTTCGGCAAGTTTATTATTTAAATCATCTCCGCGCAAATCTTTCCCGATAATTATGCCATTTGGATCTAATAAAAAGTTTGCCGGAATACTTTCAATAGCATATTCTTTGGCAACTGCATTGCTCCAGAATTTAAGGTCAGAAACATGTGTCCATGTCAATCCGTCTGTATGGATAGCATCCATCCATTTTTCTTTTCCGGTTGGTTGGTCGAGTGAAACGCTTAACACCGTAAAATTTTTGTCTTTATACTTATTAAAGGCCGCAACAACATTCGGGTTTTCTGCGCGGCAGGGCCCACACCAGCTTGCCCAAAAATCAAGCAGCACATATTTGCCGCGAAAATCTTTCAGCGAAACCGGTTTGCCTGCGGTATCTGCCTGTGTAAAATCCAAAGCAGGTTTGCCGACGCCGGTAAGTTTGTTTACTTCAATTCCGTGCCTGATGTTTTTTGCCAGTACATTATTGGTTGCTGTTGGCTTTAGACTGTTATATGTTTCTTCAAGCGCGCTGTCAGCTAAAGCATATTTTAATCTCGCCAGCACGTATGCACTAATTGGGGATGCAGGGTGTTTTTGTATCCATTCTTTGTTTAGAACTGTACGCACAGAATCTATTTCGTTCAATTGCTTTTCAATTTCTTTTAATGCAACAGTGTCTCCTTTTTTATATAAATCATTTCCTTTCTCGTATAAAGCCGGCGCTTTCCTGATATACTCGTTTGATTGTAAAAATGTTTTATATGCCTGCAAATCGTTTGCAGAAGGACTTCCCGAAAGTTTGGCATCTTTAAAATCGGCGCTGTCTGCTTTAATGTTTACTGTGCCTTTGTCAAGAAATAAAACAATATAACTGTTCCTGTCATCAAGATTTCTTCCTATGGAAAAAAGATATTCATTGCCTTCGCCTTCTTCTATATTGACCTGAAATTTAAAGCCACCTTTAAAACTTTGAACAGAATCCCTTTTATCGGCGCCGCCCTGCTCGCGGTAAAAAACCCATTTGCCCGCAGATAATTCTTTGATGCTGGCATTTACTGTAACGGTATTTGCTTTAGCGGATAATAAAGAAGCAGCAAATAACAGTGAAGTAGTTACTTTTTTAAGCATATCCATTTTCTAAATTTATATTATTTTCTTTTGAAAACCAACATGAAATTTATCAGGTCAAAATTACACAGAGAAGGCCTGAAAAATTTCATCTCCGCCTGACCGCAATTGAAATATTTATTTGTAGCCGGGCAGGGAAAGCCCATCCAGGCTACAAACACCCAGTCAAATACCACCTGCAAAGCAGGTGGCTTAAAGAAGCAGCCCAAAGGGCTATATTCCAAGGTTCATCTGCGTAAAATCTTTTCCATCCCTTTCCTCTTTACGTTCTTCCTCTTCCTGATATTTT
>NZ_JASGEX010000050.1:0-13944 GCF_047606085.1 Parafilimonas sp. | reverse complement strand
CATCATCGGCTAATGCTGTTTTTTTTGGTGCAAGGCTTATAAAAAACAATATGCTTGATGTGGTGGTTTCCGGTGGCACAGATGCGCTAACAAAATTTACGCTTAATGGTTTCAACAGCTTAATGATACTGGATAATGAGCCCTGCAAACCCTTTGATGAAGACCGCAAAGGCCTTAACCTCGGTGAAGGCGCAGGCTATATTGTAATGCTTTCTGAAAAGGCGATCCATGCATTGAATGTGCAACCCGTTTGCACATTGAGTGGTTATTGCAATGCCAACGATGCCTATCATCAAACGGCTTCTTCGCCGGCAGGCACCGGGTCGTTTCTGGCGATGAAAGGTGCTTTGCGGCAAAGCGGTTTACAGCCATCAGATATTGATTACATTAACCTGCACGGCACCGGAACAAAGAATAATGATGTATCAGAAGGAACAGCGATTAAAGAAATTTTCCATCCGCATTATCCGAAAATGAGCTCCACCAAGTCATTTACCGGCCATACACTGGGCGCCAGCGGCGGTATTGAAGCGGTGTTTTCCATGCTGGCTATACAACATGGTTTTATTTATCCCAACCTGCGCTTCACAACGCAAATGAAAGAGCTGCCTTTTACACCGGAAACATCATTTTCAAAAGGCGCATCGGTGAAGCATGTTTTATCCAACTCATTTGGATTTGGCGGCAATTGCTCATCACTTATTTTTTCAAAACCCTAAGCGTTTATATTGAGATGGAAGAAACAAATATTTATATAAACGCTGTTGCAGGCATATCGCCACAGGAAACCTTTTATGAACCTGCATTTTTTCAACCAATAGCAAAACCATCCGGCAACCGCTTTATTTGTATAGAACCTGATTATGATGAACTGATTGACGCCAAACTCATCAGGCGCATGAGCCGCATTATAAAAATGGGAACCGCGGCGGCATTAAAATGTTTGCAACAGGCACAGGCTGAAATGCCCGGCGGCATTGTTGTTGGCACCGCTTATGGATGCCTGCAGGATACGGAGATTTTTCTGAAACGTATCATTGATTATAAGGAAGAGCTGCTTACGCCTACCGCATTCATTCAATCAACGCATAATACGGTTGGCGCTCAAATAGCTTTATTGCTGCAATGTCATAACTACAACAATACATTTGTGCAAAGCGGGCATTCTTTTGAAAGCGCTTTATTGGATGGTTTGCTGCTGCTGAAAGAGCATGAAATGAATAATGTGCTGGCAGGCGCTGCAGATGAAATTACCAGCACAAGCCATGCAATACTCGAAAGGTTTGGCTTGTATAAAAGAACGGAAGATGATGATTTTTACAGCTATAAAAGTAAAGGCGCTATTGCAGGAGAAGGCGCTTTCTTTTTTCTTTTAAGCAATGAACGCAGTGAAAAAAATATAGCAAAGCTTGAAGGCGTTGAGATGTTTTGTGATGTTTTGGAGGATGAAGTTGCAAACAGGATAGAACAATTTCTCGCTAAGCATAATTTATCTGTAAACGATATTGATTTAATTATCGCCGGCAGGAACGGCGATAAAAAAAATGATGTAGTTTATGATATGCTTGATGCAAATACTTTTTCCGGTAAACAAGCCCTCAGCTATAAACATCTTTGCGGTGAATATCCAACTTCAACCGCCTTTGCTTTATGGCTGGCTTTGGAGCTTGTGGGGGGCGGGGCGGCATCTCCGTTTTTATGTAATCAAACAATTAACAGCGATGTAAAAAAGATTTTAATTTATAATCATTATCTTAACGCTTATCATTCTTTACTGCTGGTAAATGCATGCTGAACTTCAGGAATACAAATATTGTTTTTGGATTGTTATTTATCGCTTGTATCTGGCTATGCATTAATGATAGTTTCACGCATTGGAGCATTGCAATATTATTTTTATTGTACTCACTGGTTCTTTTTTACGGATGCTATTTCATTAGTTCCAAGTTCTTTATACAAACCGTTTGCAGAGCCAATACCGATAAAAAAGAAATTGCTTTAAGTTTTGATGATGGCCCAGCCCAAAACTATACGCCACAAGTGTTGCAGGTATTGAAAACGTATAACGTGCAGGCTGCTTTTTTTTGCATCGGCAAACATATCGAGGCAAACAAGGATTTATTAAAGCAGGTATATGATGAAGGCCATATCATCGGCAATCATAGTTACACGCATGATACATGGTTCGATCTTTTTTCTTCAGCCAAAATGAGCGCCGAGCTCGCAGCCACTGACAACATCATAAAAAATATTACAGGCCGGAAGCCGGTATTCTTCAGGCCGCCGTATGGCGTTATCAATCCCAATGTAAAAAAGGCCATCATCAATGGCAATTATATACCGCTTGGCTGGAGCATGCGTTCGTATGATACCATGATCAGGGATGAAAAAAAACTATTAAAACGTATAACACGTTCAGTAAAGCCCGGTGATATTTTTTTATTTCATGATACCTGCAAGATAACTCTGAACATTTTGCCAATATTTATACAAGGCCTGCGGCAAAAAGGTTTCCGTATTGTGAGATTGGATAAATTGCTTCAGATAAATGCGTATGAATAGATTATTTTTTGCCGGGCTTTTACTATTGTTATGCAGCGCTGCAAAGGCACAGCCGGCAGGGTATGTGCGCGTGAAAGATATAGCAACATTTAAAAACCAGTTTGCAGCCGCTTCCCAAAAGATCAGTTCCATCAAAGCTGATTTTGAGCAGGAGAAAAATCTTTCCATGCTCTCTGATAAAATAATCTCAAAAGGTAAATTCTGGTTTAAAAAGGAGAATAAAGTGCGTATGGAATATGCGCAGCCTTTTCAATATTTAATGATCCTGAACAACAATAACATTTATATAAAAGATGGCCAGAAGGAAAATAAAATATCCGCCGGTTCCAATAAGCTTTTTCAGCAGGTAAATAAGATCGTGGTGGATTGTGTTCGCGGCACGGCTTTTTCCAACACAGATTTTAAAGTAAATGTTTTTGAAAGCAAAACAGCTTACTTAATTGAGCTTGTACCTGCTGTGAAAAACCTGCAGCAGATTTTTAAAACCATCAATGTTATAACTGATAAAAATGATTATTCCGTTAATACAATTGTGTTGAATGAAGCTTCAGGTGATAACACTACCATACATTTCATCACCAAAGAAATAAACACCAATTTGCCTGATGCGTTATTTGCTCATTAGTTTGTTGATTGTATTTAGCGCGTGCTCATCTTCTTACAAACATCTGCAAAGAACAACAGGTGATGTACATTGCCTTGATAAATTCAAGCCCGATTTTTCCAATGCTTTATATTATACGCAGGTGAATGTTATTGGCAAACATTTAAGTGGTTTGTTGCTGATAAAGTTAATGCCCGACAGCAGTGAGCGCATGGTGTTTTCCAACGAAGCCGGGTTTAAGTTTTTTGATTTTGGCTTTGCAGCCGAAGGCGGCTTTACGGTGTATTATATTATTGATGCGATGAATAAGAAAGCGGTTATTACAACGCTTAGAAAAGATTTTGAAATTGTAATGATGCAGCCGTACAGCATGCAGAATGGTTTCCTGAAAAAAGATATTGATTCCGCATATAACTATTATACTTTCCCGCAGGAGAAAGGTTTTAATTACTATATAACGGATGCGGGCTGTAATAACCTTATCCGCCTGGAAAGGGCATCAAAAAGAAAAGCGGTTGTAAAAATCCGGATGCTTGATTATAAGAACGGCTTACTGGACTCTATTGGCATCACGCACACCAATTTTAATTTTAATATCGGTTTAAAGCGATTGGAAAAGATTGATGGCAGTAACTAAGCCCGACCGGCCCGCGATAGCGGCCTGACCGAAGGATAAGAGAAGCAGGAATAAAGACTGGCTCAGTCTTTTAATCTAATATCTGATATCCACATCCCAGAATTATCACTTCAAATCTTCAGAAGTAAATGATGATGCAGGGAGTCCTTTACCATTAAACAAAGTTCCTTGCGCATAAGAATAATAAGCATACCGTACGCCGGTTGGTTTTGCAACAGCATCACTTGATACAATCACTTTATCGCCTTCAATCGCCGCTGTTGCGGGCTTCCATGATCCGTCCGTATCCTGCAGTTCAAAATCTTTTAATGGTTTGTTGTTCGATGTCAGCCCGCCATCAGCATTAGTAAATGAAACAATAACTTTATTTCCCTTCACTTCAAATCCTTTGTACAAAGGGCCGGAATAAACAATGCTTTTATCACCGTATGTTTTATTCAATGCCCATAACGATAAACGCTTGCCAACATCCTGCTTATCCTCCGGGTGAATATTATCTGTCTGGCCAATATCCATCGTAACGGCCATGCCGGTATTAGGCAATGTGCTTAACGTCCTTCGCTGCGCATCCCTTAAAGCTGCCGCCTGTGTACTGTCGCCGCCATATTTATACGGAGCGATCTGCACAAAATAGAAAGGAAAATCAGGCGCATTAAAAAGCCTGCGCCAGTCGCTTATCATTAACGGGAATAGTTTGCTGTATTGCTTTGCCCTGCCCACATTCGATTCGCCCTGGTACCAGACAGCGCCCTTAATAGCAAAGGGCACAAGCGGTGCAATCATGCCGTTATATAAAACAGAAGGCTGGTTGGGATTGGAGCCCGTTGCCACGGGTGGCTTAACGGCAGCTACCTTATACAGCCAGTCGCCCGACAGATTGATGGTGTCATGCCCGCCTTCAGCATACAATCTCAACTGTTCCGGCCTGCCATAAATGCCGCCGTTGCCTGCATTATCAATTACTTTAACGGCCAGCACATTCCTGCCTGTTTTAACGAGGTTTGCGGGAATGGAGTAATTACGGTCCTTTGCCCATGAACCATCCTGCATCGTGCTGTCCACAACACTGCCGTTTAAGAAAGTTACATCGTTATCATCCACCGGCCCGAGGTCTACGTTTAATGTTTTGCCCTGCCAGGCAGCCGGTATATCAATGGCGCGTTTAAACCACACAATGCCATCTATATCCAGACCTTTGCTCTCCCAAAGCGCAGGCAGTTGCATAGTATGCCAGCTTGTATCGGTGGCATCGCCTGCATAAGCATTATTGTTTTCAGCAAGCGCTTTCTTCCAGGCAATGGCATTCACACTGTCTTTGAATAATATTTCTTTAAGATTTGTTGCCATCTGGCCAACGGCATCCAGGCCTTTATTAAAATCGCCCATGGTTCTTAAGGAAGCTTCACTCGTCCAGGCTTCGGCAATGGTGCCGCCCCAGCTTGTATGTATTAATCCAATGGGCACATGCAGATGATTGTATAACGCACGCCCAAAAAAATATGCCGTAGCGCTGAAGGTGGCGGCAGATGCAGGTGAGCAGGAAGACCAGGCGCCTTTTACATCCTGCTGCGGTGTAAAAGCAATATTTTTTTCCACCGTGAAGAATCGTATGGAAGGATAATTTGCGCCGGCAATTTCTGTGGCTGCATTATGAATGGGCGCCCCGGCCCAGCCCTGTACCGGCATCTCCATGTTTGACTGGCCCGAGCATATCCATACTTCACCGATCAATACGCCGTGCAATATTGTTGTTTCATTTGCTTTAATGGTTACATCGTAAGGGCCGCCTGCTTTTGGCGTAGGTAATTTTACCATCCATTTGCCGGTGTTATCTGCAATGGCCTGTACGTTTTTGCCAGACCAGCTTCCGCTCACTTCTACTTTCTCACCAGCTTTAGCCCATCCCCAAACCGGCGCATTGGTATCTTGCTGTAATACCATGCTGTCGCTGAAAAATGCAGGTAATTTTAACTGGGCAGATACGTTTAAAACAGGTACGGCAGCAATGAGTGTAAATACAAAAAAAAATTTCATGATGGAATGATTCGTTAAGCGGCAGCAATACCCTGCCTTGCAAAATGCGTTGCTAAATTATAACCTGAAGTCAAGATAAAGAAATTAACCCGGGCTTAAAAGCAGAGGGTATATTTCAAATTTTCGCAGGTGGGTGGTGACATCCACCTGTAAAACCCGCCTCCGGTCGGTGTCTCACCGACCGGAGTGCCGCGTATGAAGCGAAAATTTGAAATGCCCAAGCAGATAGGCACCGCGCCGCATATTCTCACCGGCATTGGGCAGGGCGCATAACCATAAACATCGTGAAGGGCGGGCGCGCTGTGAAGCCTTCGGGCTTCCGACCAGGCATTTTCGACGTAGCGGTAACAGCAACAGGCTTTTTATAAGGTTGCGGCCTTGTTCATTGCCTCATCTTAAGCCAATATAGTCAACATATATAGTTCCCGCCCAGCCCTGCGCCTGGAAGATAAAATCATTAATTTCAGTAAGGCCGCCCAGGTCGGAAACCGGTAATACCACATCCTGCCATTCGCCTTCTGTAATGGTAAGCACATACTGCGGCGCGCTCCAGGTCTGGTTAAATATAACGTTTATTTTCTGGCCGCCTGTGCCTGCTGTGCCGTAAATAGAAAATACAACCGAAGTATAGCCCGTGGTGGAAATACTGCTGCCGCCAAAACGCAATGCGTCCCAGGTGCCGTCATACGTTTTTTTGATGGCAGCGCTGCCCATGCGCACGTTTTCGGTGTTGGCAAAATCCACGGCGCCGCCCCAGCCCCAGTTGCTCCAGCCGTTTTCTATGGCATCATCATAAAACGCGTAAGACAGAGGGTCGAGGTCAGGCAAATCGCCAACAAGCAGCAGTGCATCTTCCGATTCTATGGCAACACCGGAATAAGATACAATGGTTACTGCGCCCTTGTTGGCTGTTTCGGGCACGGTTACTTCAATCTTGTCTTCGGTCTGGCTGGTAAATGCTGTAACAGTATCGGTAACGCCTTTAAATAAAACCCCTCGTACCAGGTCAAGGTCGGTGCCTGTTATAGTGAGTGTGCCGCCACGTTCAACAGGGTTTGGTGATAAAGCAGTTATGGCAGGCAGTGTAAGCACAAGTTCCGCATCCGATTCTGTTTCCAGTGGTTCTGTACCGCCACTGTTGAAAATAAGCCTGCCGGTTTTTGCCTGCAAAGGCACGGTAAGCACAATCTTGTCAAAGCTCTGGCTTACAAACTGGCTGTCGGTTACCCACACATCATCTGCAAAAACAATGGAGGTAACCCAGTTGAGGTAAGTGCCGGTTATGGTTATTTCATCACCGGGCTTTGCAGATGAAGGCATAGAACTGATAACAGGCGTTATTTCCATATCAAAAACGGTTTTGGAAACAATATCGCCGTCAGGCGTTTTCAGCGTTACATACCCTTTCTCTGTTGAGGTGGGCACGATAAGATAGATTTCTGTTTTGGATTGAGAAACAAAATCGCTGCCGGCCACGCTGGCGCCGGTAAAATCAATTTCCGTAACCTTATCAAGATTGATCCCGAAGAAACGAATGGTATCGCCGGGCTGCGAACCTGAGGGGCCAAAACTGAGCAGTTGTGTTTCGCCTGAAGTTGTATCCGCCGTATCTTTTTTGCAGGCGTACATAAGTGTGCAGGCCACAAGGCCCAGCAGCAAAAGCAGGCGCACGTTATATATTTTCTTCATTGTATTTTGAGTTAAGTATTGGTTATTGGTTAACTTTTGGCACTATCCTGAAATTATCAAAGCATATATCGCAATCCAGTTCGGCTGCGCCCTGCATCAGTATCCTGCACCAGTAACCATCAGGGTTTATCACCGGTTTTGTGGTATAGCTTGCCACCATGTCTTCCCAGGGAATGACCACGGTTTTCCATTCGCCTTCAGAATCGTAAGGCGGGGCCCACTGGTAGTTGTCATTATCCCCGGCATTAAGCGCCGCATTTATCCTGAGCGTGCTTCCATCATAAGGCTTGATCGTGTTTATCTCAAATTTGAAATAATAATCTTCAGGATGAAGTATAGCATCATCAGGAATGTTTTTGCATTGAATGGGCATGGAAGAAGCCGGGCCGCCGGCAATTTCGTTCCAGCTCCAGGAGCTCATTTGCATGGTAACGCGGATGTAGTTGCCATTAATTTTTGGCGGGTCGGTTGATGCAGGCTCATATACCACATACGATGAATTCCACCAGCCTTCATACGGATCGCTGCTGATGAAGATATTGCGGGTATCATCAAACCAGAAATCAGATTCGGTTGAGCCAAAGTTCGTAGTAACCGTAACAGGGCCCGGCTGCACCCCTGAAGGAACGGTTACCGTAATGATGTCATTGTCATCCGAAATTTCAGTAACCTCACCCACGGCGCCGCCTGTAAAACTTACCGTTACAGGTGCATAGAAATAAGTGCCATGAATAACCAGCGAACTGCCTTCAGGCACATATTCGCAATCGGCGCTGGAAACAACAGGTTTGCCTATATCTACTGTAAAATCATACAGCAGCGAATCGCCGTTTTTAAAGATCAGCTTTATTTTATTGGTTATCTCCATTGGAATTTGCGAAGGCACGGATACGAGTATGGAAGTGTTGGTAATAAAAGTAGGCGTAAGCGTTGCCTTCTGGTCGTTAAACCATACCTGTACGGTTGCGCCCAGGTTTTCGCCCATGATGGCGATTAGCTGGCCCTGGCCTGCCGACACCAGCAGAGAGTCAGACGATGCGGGACTGGTTATTCTTACGTAATGAATGACGGGCGTGCCGCCCCCGTCGTCTTTTTTGCAGGAAGCAAATATGCCTGCCGCAACGATTGCCGCTATGGCTGTCAGCAGAATTTTATTCAGAGATTTCATTTTTAATCAATTTTTTAAAAGATTTTTTTACCATAACTATAATCAACGCCCGTTTATGGATAATCTACCGGGTCTTTCAGAAGATTGGGCGCCTTGCTCAGTTCCGTATTCGGGATGGGCAGGTAGAAATTGCCGCTGCTCACGCTGGCGTACCTTTCTGTAAACCACGAGGTTTTAACAAATGTCCATTCTGAAGGATCGGGCATCACATCCGGTGAAACGAGGAACAATCCCCTGTCCTGCGCACTAAGCATGCTGTATGCTTTTTCAGGGTCCCAATACTGAAGGCTTATCATATCATACCAGGCCATGCTTTCCATGGCAAACTCTTTAAACCGTTCGGAATACACTTCATCCAGTGTAAGCGGTCCCTGTCCGCCGGTACCGCTTACCTCATAAGCTGGCAGCCCTGCACGGGTATGCACGGCATTAAAGTATTCAATGGCTGTGGCGTCGGTGGTAGAGCCTTCGTTGCCAATTGCAGCTTCGGCATACACCAGGTACATTTCTGCCAGGCGCATCATGTAGGTATCCTGCGGGTAATTCTGGGTGGCGGCCAGGCCCGTAAGGTTAGAAGTGCCCACCAGGTATTTCTTAACATTGGCGGCATTATAATCTGTTCCGGAAGATGCAGGCGCAATGTATGCAGTGCCGGTAGAAGTAGATAAAATTTCATCATACTCAAATCCGGGCAGGAGGAAAGTGGCTTTGAGCCGCTGATCTAAAGTCCTTCCTTTTAAAGAACCATCGGACTGTAATGAAAAACCATCATACTGGGCAAGCAGCCACCAGGTAGCGCTGTAGCCGCCGCCCCAGTTGTTCAGCGCCAGGTCGGTATTGGGTGAAATCTGGTCTATTACACTATTGCCCAGCCCGTAAGTGCCGGTACCGCCTGTAAACACCCACTCCAGTTCAAACAGGGATTCGTTGTTATTATCGTAAGGATATATGAACAGGTCATCGTAATCAGACAAAAGGCTTTTGCCACTTTGTGTAATCACCTCCTGTGCGTAATATTTGGCGCTGTCGAGGAATTGCTGGTTTCTCACACCGCCGCTGCTTTCCACGCCGGCACGGGTAAGGTAAAACCTTGCCAGCATGCCTTCGGCAGACCATTTGGTGAGCCTGCCTTCCATGGTGGATGAGGCGGGCAGGTCTTCTGCTGCAGCCCTCATTTCGCGGGTAATGAAACGCCATACACTCGATATAGTATTGCGGGTAATGGAAGTATCATACAGGTCTTCGAAATTGTTTTCTATAATGGGTACCGGCCCCCAGTTCATAACGAGGTAGCGGTATGCCAGCGCCCGCATAAACCGCGCTTCTGCAATAGCCTGCTTCTTTACGGATTCTGTAACATCGGCCCCGCCATATCTTTCTATATTATACAGGAACAGGTTGGATTGCGCAATTACCGTGAAAAAAGCATTCCATGCAGCCGTTACCTGCCCGTTATCGCCGGTGGTGGTAAACAGCACCTGGGCTCTGAAATCCCCACTCCAGGGGTAAAAAAGCGTACCGCCCCGTATATCGCCTAAGGCAAAGCTGGCTTTATCGTTATAGCTGAACCATACCTTGCTGTACAGCAGGCTGGTGGCTGCCAAAACCTGGTCGTCTGTCTTATAAAAATTGGCATCCGTGATGGCGCTTAAGGGTGGTTTTTCAAGAAAATCTTTTTTGCAGCCGGCTATTGCCACAACGGCAAGCAAGGCGACTGTTAAGCATTTTGGCGTATATATCATTTTCATAAAAAATCATGTTTAGAAGTTTACACTAACATTCACGGCATACATGGGCGAAAGCGGGTAACGGCCATAATCAAGGCCTATTGCCTGGTTGGAAGAGCTGGCGCCGGAGCCTGTATAGGCGCCTACTTCCGGGTCGTAGCCCTTGTATTTGGTTATGGTAAGCAGGTTTTGAATGGATGCGCCCACCTTCAGCCCCCTTATAAATTTAATATAGCCGAGATACCTGGAGGGCAGGCTGTATGACAGGGAAATATTCTTTAAGCGCACATACGAACCGCTTTCCACAAACCGGGTGGAAACCACGCTCTGGTTATTATCGGCGGCCACGCCGGTGGCGGTAATGCGCGGGATAGTGGCGCCCGGGTTTTCCAGGGAAGGGTCTGCCGCATCGCCCGTAAGCTTTGCCGAGTTGAACATTTCTGTAAAGAAGTTGCGGCTCACATACACATTATTCGGGTTAAGGCCTAACTGCCTGATGGCGTTATATACATCATTACCATAAACGCCGGTGATCAATATGCTCAGCTCAAAATCCTTATAAGAAAAACTGTTGGTAAACCCGCCGCTTAGCTTAGGCCAGGGATTGCCGATATGGGTTTGGTCATCGGCCGTAATCACACCATCGCCGTTCACATCTTTATATTTTACATCGCCTACCCAAATACCATCGCTTGAATTGGCAGTGGGCCTGCGGTCGCCATTGCCATCCACCGGAACCGGGCTGTCGTCAATTTCTTTAACTGACTGAAAAAGGCCTTCCGCAATATATCCCCTGAACAGCCAGGGCTGATCGCCGATGGCGGCGCGTTGTACCCAGGGAAAAGTATAGCCGAAAATCCAGTCTGAGGCGCGGTCAATAAAGGCATTATCTGAGTTTAAAGCCGTAACTACCGTTTTAAAATGAGACAGGTTGAGGTTAGACTCCCATTTGAAATCTTTTTTCTGGATAATAACGGCATTAAAAGTAAGGTTCCATCCGGTTGTTTTAAGTGAGCCTGTATTTACCAGCGGCGCAGAAACGGCGCCTATGGCATCGTTAATGCCCATATACTGCGGCAGGCTTGCCTGCATAATAAGGTTGTCGGTTTTTTTCACGTAATAATCGGCTTCTGCGGTAAGCCTGTCCTTCCATAGCCCAAGGTTAAAGCCTATGTTATTGGTATTGGTTTCCTCCCATTGCAGATCAGGATTGGTAAAAGTAGAAGGCAGGAAACCGGTGCCCCAGATAGTGGCGCCCGACGCCATGGCGGCATAGATGCCTGAACCTGTGCCCTGGTTGCCCGTTAAGCCGGTTTCAAGGCGCAGTTTTAAATCGCTGATAAGATCAGAATGAAAGAATTTTTCCTGGCTCACCCGCCAGGCCGCAGATACGGAAGGAAAATTTCCCCATCTTTTATCCTGGCCAAAAAAAGGAGAACCATCCCGCCTGTAGGTTGCCGTTAAAATATAGCGGTTATCGTAGTTATAACTAAGCCTTCCCAGGTAAGATTCCATTGACCAGGGATACGTGCCGCCGCTGTTTGTGGCAGTAAGCGGGTCGCCTGCATCAAGGTCAAAAACATCGTTGGTTAAAAACCCGGTGCGGGTAGCCGTTACATTTTTCCACTGGGATTCCTGGGCTTCATGGCTTACCATTAAGCCCACGCTGTGCTTTCCAAACTGCCTGTTGTATTCCGCCAGCTCGTTCCAGTTCCAGTACCAGCTTGAATTGGTGCCCTGAACCAGGGAATTGATGGTTTGCTTATGCCATTCATCTATCTCATAAGTGGGCGTATAATACATAGAAAGCCCGTTGCCCATGCTTGTGTTAAACGAAGTTCTTACGGTAAGCCCTTTTACAGGCGAAACGGCCACGTTCAGGCCACCCATAAACTGCCTTTTCATATTCTTATTCGTGATAAGGCTGGCAATAGCTATGGGATTTACCGGCGCATATTGGCCGGCGCCATTCACCTCATCGCTGCCGCCCCAGGTGCCGTCCAGGTTTTTAACCGGTATTTGCGGAGTTAAGCGCAGGGCATTGGCGATGAGCGGGTCTGATGCGCTGTAATTGGTGGCCGTTAAAACCTCGTTGGTCTGGTTAAAGCTAAGATTGGCGCCCAGCGTAAGCCATTGTCGGGGCTTATTATCCAGGTTAAGGCGAAAGCCATACCGGTTAAAACCTGAGCCTTGGGCCACACCATCCTGGTCCAGGTATTCGCCCGACATATAATAGGTGGTATTACCGCTGCCGCCGCTTACACTCAGCTGGTGCTTATTCATGCCGGCATTCCTGAACAATTCTTTTTGCCAGTCGGTGCCCTTGCCTAAAATAGATGGGTCTAAAAAGTTTTCCGGTATGTTTTGGGGCGTGCCCATAGCATACTGGTAGTCGTTCACCATTTGTGCATACTGGCGCAGGTTCATTACATCCAAACTTTTGGGCGGGGTTTGCAGGTTGTACTGGTAAGCGTAATTCACCTTGAAATCGCCGGCTTTGCCGTGTTTGGTGGTGATTAGTATTACGCCATTGGTGCCGCGGGAGCCGTAAATGGCCGTAGCAGAAGGGCCCTGCAATATCTGCATATCCTCAATATCCGCGGGGTTTAAGCCGGCCAAAGGGTTAGAAGAGCTTTGATCGCCATACGACACATCTTCCGCCGCCTGTATCTGCACTCCGTCAATTACATAAAGCGGCTGCGTGCGGTTTAAAGAGCCTATGCCACGAATATTTACCGATAGCCCGCCACCCGGCTGACCGGAGTTCTGCGTAACATATACGCCTGCAGCACGGCCCTGCAGGGCTTGTTCAAGCGTGGTGTTTACTGTTTTTTCCATGGCCGCTGCTGATACAGATGTTTGGGCTGTGGTGAGATTGGCTTTCCGCGCTGTGCCATAACCTACCACCACCACATCGCCAAGCTGCGCGCCGGCAGGTTTAAGCACAATAGTAAAAGCTGCCTTGCTGCCAAACGGCACTTCCAAAGCTGCCATGCCTATATAGCTTACTGCTAAAGCCTTTACATGCTCCGGCAGCCGCAGCGAGAATTCGCCTTTAAGGTTAGTAAGTGTAATTTCCTTTGAATCTTTTGCGGAAACGGTTGCGCCGGCCAAAGGATTACCGATGCTGTCTGTTACGATGCCTGTAATTGTTCTGGTTTGCGCTATTGAAGTATGGAAAAGGGCAAGCAGAAAAAAACAGGTTAGTCCTGGTTTTATCAATTTCATCATACGGCAAGTTGTTTTAACAAATATATCACAATAAGCAATTATCAAGGCGATGCTTTTTTACCTGGGCAGGGCAGACGCATTAAAATTCTTATGAAGAGCCATCGGCTCGATTCAATTTTGTAAAGCCGTGCTTTAGCACGGTTATAGATGAATTTAGATAGAGGCGAGTGCCAGCGGCACAGCCTGCCCCGACTATTCGGGGATGCATAATGTAACGAGCCGATGGCTCTCAACAACATTTTGGTGGTTTCAAACGGGTTGAAACCCGTTTTTACAATATTTTTTCGAGGCT
>NZ_JASGEX010000049.1:0-11223 GCF_047606085.1 Parafilimonas sp. | reverse complement strand
TGGCCCCTCTCCTTTGGAGAGGGGTTGGGGTGAGGTCAAACATTGAAATACAAGATTTTAAATTATTTAGTCGGACAACAATACAATAATATCATCATTCAATGGCAAAATCTTATTGCGCAGCGAATCATATAAATAACCGGCCAGTTTATCCTGTGTAAGATCATTGTTTACTTTCTGTGCAAGATCGGGGCGGCCCACATCGCCTATGAATAAAGTGTCACCGGAGAATAAGCCAGCATCGTTGCCAGCCTCATCTCTTAACAAATAGCAGGTGCTTTCCATGGTATGGCCGGGCGTATGCAATACCTTAAATACAATTTTTCCAACTTTAAATTCCTGTCCGTCTGTTGCAATAATGGCTTCAAAATCCGGTTTTGCGGTTGGGCCATATACAATGGGCGCACCGGTTTTTTTGCTGAGGTCTAAATGGCCACTCACAAAATCGGCATGAAAATGCGTTTCAAAAACATACTTTATCACCGCATTGTTTTCTCTGGCTTTTTTAATGTAAGGCTCCACTTCGCGCAAAGGGTCAATAATAACAGCTTCGCCTTCGCTTTCTATATAATAGGCGCCCTGTGCCAGGCAACCCGTATAGTTTTGTTCAACTGTCATCGCTTAAAATTTATAAGGTAAAATTAGAGCGTAGCAGCCATTTTATTTGTGACAGAAATCACACAGATAAGGTACTTATTTCTCCGGATACAATTATGGATTTGTTCAGATGCCTTCCGGCAGTTTTTCGCACAGAGCCAGGGAGTACACAGAGAAATAACCTCTGTTGGCTCTGCGTTCTCCGTGCGACATCATGCTTCCCGGTGCGGAAAATCAAAGTTCATCAGGAAATGTATCGGAATAATAATACGCCCATTTTGGAGCCGGTGATAAAATTATTGCAAAAACTGTAAAGATTATTTTATGAAGCAGTGGTGGGGGCGCCCTGAAATGCAGTTCTGATTGTGCCGCACACATCAGTTTCAATCATTTTCCGGGCCAGTTGCAGCATATTGCAAAAAGCAACATCATTGCTTATGCCATGCCCTATTATTACGGGCTTTGATACGCCGAGAATGGGTGTGCCGCCATAATTTTCGTAAGCAAAACGGCGTATAAATTCATCGTTGTGCATATCCCGGCTTTTGGCAATATCATACATGGATTCGCCTAATTTGAGCACAACATTTCCGGTATAACCATCGCAAACGGTAACATCGGCGCCGCCATTAAAAATATCACGGCCTTCCACATTGCCGATAAAATGAATGCGGGAATTATTTTTTAAGAGCGGGTAGGTTTCCTTGCACAGCATATTGCCTTTACCTTCTTCTTCGCCTACATTTAATAATCCAACTTTTGGCGTGGCAATACCTAAAACACTATTGGCATAAATGCTGCCTAAAATAGCAAACTGATCTAAATGCTGCGCTTTGCAGTCCACATTCAGGCCCACATCCAGCAAAAGCGCTGTATCGCCGCCAATTTTTGGAATAACTGAAGCAATGGTAGGGCGGGAAACGCCTTCAATGGGTTTTAAGAAAAACATAGCGCCCACCAGCATAGCGCCTGTATTGCCAGCGCTTAAAAAAGCGTCAACCTTGCCCGAAGCCAATAGCTGAAATCCTTTAGAGATGGAAGAATCAGGCTTTTCTTTTAAAGCCTTTGTGGGATTTTCATTATACCCGATTACTTCTGTGGTATGAATAACGGCTATTTTGTCTTCCGGCAAATTATGCTCGCTTAAGAGCGCCCGGATTTGCTGCTCATCGCCAATGCAATAAACAACAGCGTTATTATTCCGCAGGTATAATTGCAAGCCTTTTACAGCTTCCAGCGGTGCGAAATCACCGCCCATCATGTCAAGAGCGAGATTCATTAAAGCAATAAGGGTTTTATGCTTTTAGCGGAGCTTTTTCAGAAACAACTTTTCCTTTGTAATACAGCTTTCCTTCGCTTACATGGGCACGGTGGCGCACATGCAATTCGCCGGTGGCGCTGTCTTTGCTTAAAGTTACTTCTTCCGCTTTGTAATGAGTTCTCCTCTTCGCGCTGCGTTGCTGAGAATGCCTGCGTTTTGGATTTGGCATAGTTTATTGTTTATAATTATTTAAGATCTTTAAATTTATTTAATGCTTCCCACACAGGGTTGACAGATTTACCTGCGCTTTTAGCCTGCGATAATTTGGCAAGCACTTCTTTGTTGCACTGCGTATTGCCTGCTTCATCGGGCGGGCAGATTTTCTGCAAAGGAATGCTCAGGTTTATGAATTCGTATATCCAGTCTGCCAGGTGCAAATGGCTTTCGCCGTGGCTGATATAATATACGTCGGGATCTTCTTCCTGTGCATTCATTTCATCCGGATTATCCACCAGCTTCACCATCACTTTAAATTCATCCCATAACTGAAGCGTAAGCGGATTACCGCAACGGTCGCAGTTTACATCAACGCTTCCGTCAACATCAAATTTTAAAAGCATGAAGCCGCTTTTCTTGTCGAGCTCAAGCTTTACCGTTGCGTTGCAGTTTGAAAAATCCTGCTTTTCATAATTTGCAAAGAACTTATCATCAATCCGGTATTCAAAATGATGAAGCCCTGGTTTCAGGCCAACAAACGCTATTTCAAACTCTCTCCTGAAATTCATGCCTGAAAAATTTGGGGTGGCAAAGGTAATTGAATTTTGCTTAAGAAGCAAAGCTACTGTTTACAGACCTATATAAGACCACGACTAACTTATAAGTTTAACAAATTAATCTTGCCAGATACAGCAAAAAGCTCAATTTTGCTCTTTAAATGGCTTTAACAACTTTTCGCTTTAAACAAATATTTGGCATCCGTAAAAAACTGTACCTGCATTGAACATGAGAAACCTTAAAAAAATATTCGTTTCTGTTTCAACGGCTTTGGCATCGCTTATTTACACAAAGAAAAGAATTCAAAAAACAACCAAGCTGCGTATTATACATTCACATAATAATGCCGGCAACCAGTTTAAGAGAAGCTAACGCACTCTTTTAATTCTTTTTCTGTATAAGCTACGCCGTATTGTTTCTGAACATCTTCGGGAACGCCATTCCACTGGTTTGGCCTGTTGCCAACATAACCTATATCAGCCCAGCCGATTTGTGTGGAATAAAACCCGGTAGCGGTAAGATTGCGCATTAAATTAAAAAACGAAACGCCATAGCTCATTTCCGGTTTTGCTTTTTCAGGATAGGCTATCTGGTCAACCACCTCAATCTGCTGCTGTGATGAACAATCCTTGAATGCTTTCTGATAGGCATTTAAACAATGCATATCCAGCCATCTTAACCCGCCCCGCATGGGCGTTTGAAGATTGGGCTCATCTTTTACAATGAATTCTATAAAATCAGCAACCTTGGCATCGCTGGCGCTGCCGCTTACTTCATCTTTGGGAATGATAATATCTGCCAGCACGGTAATGGTGGCAAATTCATCGGGGGTAAAAAATTTCTCCCCGTTTTTAATAGCATCATCATGCGCTTTTTCTTCGGGCATGCGGTCTATCGTTGGCGCTGCCGGCGCCGCTGCCGCTTCCTTTTTGTCTGTTTTGCAGGCGTCAACCAAAACACCGGTGGTTACAGCGCCCACGCCAAGTATTTTTAAATGTTTTCTTCTGTCCATGACCGGGATTTTATGCGATTTGTCAGATTATCCTGATTCATTCAGGCTAATCATAAATACATTAATTCAAAAATTATTTATCAGTGATTTGCCTTGATAGATATGTTCTATCAGGTAAATCAAAAAAAATCAGTTTATAATCGTGGTTATAAATTCTGTTTCTTCATCTGGTCAACGATATAATCGCTGGCTCTCCACGCTAAAGCAAGAATGGTATGCGTAATGTTTTTATCGGCCTGCGAAACAAATGCCCCGCCATCCACACAAAAAACATTTTTGGCATCATGTGCCTGGCACCAGGCATTCAGGGCGGAGCTTTTGGGATTGCTTCCCATTCTAACCGTGCCTGCTTCGTGAATAATAACGCCGGGATCGTGCAGGCCGTAATGATTTTCCGGGCCATCATCGCCATACGTAATCACAGCGCCCATTTCGGTTAATATTTCCCTGAACGTCTCCTTCATGTGTTTGGCCTGCTTTATTTCGTACTCGCTGTTTTTTACATTGAAACGAAGCACCGGAATGCCATATTTATCAACTGTGTTCGGGTCAATTTCACAATAATTGCTTTCCAAAGCCAGCGCTTCGCCACGGCCTGCCATGCCAACAGATGCGCCATAAAAGAAGCGGTAATCTTCCTTCAGCGATTTGCCATAACCGCCAGCCTCTTTTTTAGTCCTGGTAGCTACCTGTTTACCATTGATGTCTTGAATATTCCATCCAAAACCATAAGCCGGTTGGTCCATGCCGCCGCCGTATTCAATATGGTAACCGCGGGGAAAATCCAGCTTTTTATTATCCAGCCACCAGGGCGTATAAACGTGCATGCCGCCCACGCCATCTTCGTTGTAGCGTTTGCGGCCAAACAGGTTTGGCAGGTACCCCCCCATATCAGCGCCGGTGGAATCGTGCAAATATTTTCCTACCACCCCGCTTGAATTGGCTAAGCCGGCGGAATGCCTTGGTGATTTGGAATTAAGCAGCAGCCTGGCGCTTTCGCAGGCGCTGGCGGCAAGGATTACCGTTCTGCCTTCCACCACGTATTCCTGCATGTCTTCCTTATTTATATATGAAACGCCGGTGGCCAGGCCGTCTTTGCTGGTTTGAACTTCACGCGCCATGCAATTGGTAAGCAAATCCACATTACCTGTTTTTAATGCGGGAATAACCAGTACAGATGAGGAGGAAAAATCGCCATACACTTTGCAGCTTCTGCCGCATTGGGCGCAGTAAAAGCACTGGCCGCGCTCATCGTTTATTTTTTTGGTAAGGATAGACAAGCGGGAAGGGATTACGGGTATGCCCAGCGAAGTGCCTGTTTTTTTTATCAGCATTTCATGCAAACGCGGTTTGGGCGGCGGCAGGAATATGCCATCCGGATCGTTGGGCAAACCTTCATTCGTGCCAAAAACACCAATGAGCGTTTCCACTTTATCATAATAAGGCTTTATATCATCGTAACTTATGGGCCAGTTATCGCCAAGGCCGTCTATATCGCGCCTTTTAAAATCCCTGGGGCCAAAGCGGAGCGTTATGCGCCCCCAGTGATTCGTTCTTCCGCCCAGCATTCTTGCCCGCCACCATTCCCATTTGGTATCGCCTACATGGGTATAAGGCTCGCCGTCAATCTGCCAGGCCCAGTAGCAGCCGTCAAAATCGCCAAACGGCCTGAATTTGGTGCCCCGGCCCCTTCTTGGCGAAGCCCAGGGCGGCTGCAACTGGTTGCTGTTTTTTGCAGGATCGTACATTGGCCCTGCTTCAATTAAACAAACTTTTAAACCGGCCTTTGCCAATACATACGTTGCCATACCGCCACCTGCCCCCGAACCAACAATCACAGCATCGTATTTTTTAGAATTCTTCTTAATCTGTAGCGTCCCCATCTTGTTATTTTGGATTTTCCGTTAGAAAGGCTAAAATAAGTATTACTCTTTAACCATAATGCTTTTTATTTTCGTTTTAATAAACCGTTGTAAGATTTGAATAAAAGATGACCCTCTTTATCCGCAGATAGTTTAAACGCATAAAATGAACATAATAGCAATTGATATTGGCACCTCCAATTGCAAGGCCATTATAACCGGTATGGATTTAAAGGTTTTTAAAACCTTTGAATATGCCACCCAACCTATAACGCCCAAACAGGGCTGGAACGAACAAAACGCAGCAACTATTTTTAAAGAAGTGGTAAAAATGCTTCAGCAATCAATAAATTTTTGCGGGGAAGAAAATATTGCCTGCGTATCGTTGAGTGCCGCCATGCACAGTTTGCTTGCTGTGGATAAAAACGGCGCGCCTTTAATGAATATGTTAACCTGGGCCGACCTGCGCAGCGCCAGGTATGCGCAGGCGCTGGAAAAGAAAAACCTTGCAAAAAAATTATATGCGGCTACCGGTGTGCCTGTTCATGCCATGTCGCCGTTGTGCAAGCTGATGTGGTTAAAAAATGAACAGCCTGCCATTTTTCGCCGGGCGCATAAATTTATTTCCATCAAGGAGTATATTTTTTTTAAGCTGTTTAATAAATACATTGTTGATCACTCCATTGCTGCAGCTACAGGCTTACTGGATGCAAAAAATATTTGCTGGTACAGCGATGCCTTAAAACTCGCAGGCATTACAGAAAAAAAGCTTTCTGAATTAAAACCCATTGAGCATTACGAAACCGTATTGCTTCCTTCTATAAAAAATACATTACAACTTAACAGGGCTATTCCTTTTGTGCTTGGCGCCAGCGATGGCGCTCTGGCAAATTTGGGCAGCGGCATTGTAAATGCAAACAATGTTGCCATTACGGTAGGCACCAGCGGCGCCGTGCGCATCACATCAAACAAATATGTAACTGATAAAAAGCAAAGGCTGTTTTGTTATTATATAAGCGATGGATTGTACATAACGGGCGGCGCCTTAAACAATGGCGGCATTGCATTACAATGGCTGGTTGAAAAAATTTTGAAAGAGGCATTCAGGAATGAGAGCCGGCTTGAGGCTTTGTTTAAAGCCGCAGCCGGAATTAAGCCAGGCAGCGAAGGGTTAATCTTTTTGCCATATATACTTGGCGAGCGGGCGCCGGTTTGGGATGAAAATGCAAAAGGCTGTTTTATAGGATTAACAGAAACGCATACGGAAGCACATATTATTCGCGCTGTTTTGGAAGGCGTTTGTTATGCGGTGGCTGATGTGTTGCAGGCGCTCGAAGAAAACAGTAATGATATTAAGCATATTTATCTGAGCGGCGGCATTATAAAATCTGGTGTGTGGATACAATTGCTTGCAGATGTGTCCGGCAAAAAGATAATGCTGAATGAAACGGCGGATGCATCGGCGCTGGGCGCCGCTTTTATTGGCCTGAAAGCGCTTGGGAAAGTAAAAAGCATAGGCGATGCAAAGATGTTCCTGCAAAATGTGAAAACGGTAAAGCCTTCGGCGGCCAATCACCGCATATATCAAAAATATTTTGCCGTTTACCGCAGCCTGTATGGCAGATTAAAAGATGTTTTTTCAGAATTATCTGCCTTACCGTGAGCTGCAGGCGGCAGAATTTTAACTGCTGTTAAGTTAAGTGTTGGGTGCGTGTTAGAAGCAACAGCCTTGTCATTCATATAACACGGCCATCCTGTTCATCCTTTCATCCACTCACTGTTGACCGTCAACCGTTGACAGTTGACCGATTCATTCCGTCCTCAAACTTTTCACCGGGTTGGCCGTTGCCGCTTTTATTGCCTGGAAGCCAACGGTAATCATCGTTATCATTAAGGCGGCAATGGCCGATAGTAAAAACACCCACCATTGGATATGGATGCGGTAAGCAAAACCCTGCAGCCATTTTTGCATGATGAAATAGGCAACCGGTGCTGTAAGGATAAATGAAAAACCAACCCATTTAATATATTCTTTTGAGAATAAAAACAATATGTCGCTAACTGATGCGCCTGTAACCTTTCGTATGCCTATTTCTTTGGTGCGCTGTTGTATGGTAAGCAGGGTAAGCCCTGTTAAACCCATTACGGCAATAAGAATTATCAATGCCGTAAGTATATCCAGCACATTGCTAAGTACTGCTTCGGTTTTGTATAAATTATCTATTTGCTCGTCCAGGAAATAAGAATTAAAAGGAGCGCCCGGCACAAAATCGCTCCATGTTTTTTTGATGATGTTAATGGTGTGGGAAACATTGCCCGGCGCAATTCTTATAACAACATATTGGCCCCAGTTCCTTAAAAAAATTGCCATCGGCTGCACTGTTTTATGAAGCGATTTAAAATTGAAATCATCTGTAACGCCTATTATTTCACATCGCACATTTTGTATATCAAGCGAGTTGAGATAGCGCGTGTTAATAAAATTGCCAACAGGGTTTTCTATGCCCAGTTCTTTTACTGCGGCTTCATTTAAAACAACTCTTTTTACCGAATCATCGCCGCTTTGACGGTCAAAATCCCGTCCCTGCAACAGCTTAATATTAAAAGTTTTTAGAAAATCATATCCTACGCTAATATTGGCAACCATGTGGTCTGGTTCACCGGTTTTAAAATTGGCGGCAATAGGAAAGTTATCGTTACCGCTATTGGGATAATCGGTACAAATACTTGCCGACAGCACATTTGCCTTTTTCTTCAGTTCGGAAATAAAGGTTGCAGATTTATTGGCAGCGCTCAATTGCGCCCCGGCATCTTTCAGCACCAGTACATTTTCTTTGTTAAATCCCGGATATTTATCATGCAAAAAATTAAGTTGTTGTTTTACCATCAGCGTACAAACAATTAACCCGATAAACATAAAAAACTGTGCTACGATCAATGCGCTTTTGAAAGTAATGAACCTTTTACCAGGCGTTATTTTTCCTTTAACAGCTTTTACTGCGTTGAAAGATGATAAATAAAATGCCGGGTAAATTCCGCCTAATAAACTTATGATAAAAAACAAACCAAAAAATACTGTACAGCTTGCAGCATTGGTAATTGCAGCAGCCGGAAGTGCAGTGTGCATAAGGCTTTCAAACGGCCGAAGCAATATTATAATAAGTATAAATGCCATTAACCAGGCTATAAAACATGTAATGCCGGTTTCGGTAAAAATTAATGCAACCAGTTTTAATTTTGATGAGCCTAACGTTTTGCGCACACCAATTTCTTTTGAACGCCGTATAGAATTGGCGGTAGAAAGGTTGGCATAATTGATACAAGCCATAAGCACCAGGAAAAAAGCCGCTATCAATAAGATGTACACGTTATCAATATTTTCTCCCGGCTCTAATTCCCGCTCAAAATTGGAGTGCAGGTGAATGTCTGTTACAGGTTGTAGTTTATACTCCCAGTAATCGCCTTTTGCTTTTAACTTGTCATAAGCAATCCCGAAATTGGTTTGCAGAAAAGGATCAATATGCGATCTGACAGCAGCGGGTATTTTATTTTCAAACCGGTTATAATCCGTTCCTTTTTTCAGCAATACATACGTATAATAAGTATTGTCAACCCATACCTGCGAACCATACCACGAATCGGTAGCATCGGAAAGAAGAATTGTATAATGAAAATGCGCATTGGCAGGCACATCTTCGGTAATGCCTGTTATTTTGCAAACCATTTTCCAGCCACCCATGTTTATATTCAAACTTTGCCCGGGCACTGCGCCAGCATTAAAAGCTTCCTCGCCAAAATATTTTATGGCTGTTGATTTTGTAATAACAATGCAGTTGGGTTTTACCAATGCCTCAAGTGGGTTGCCCTGCAGCATTTTAAAATTGAACACGCGGAAAAAAGCAGAATCTGCCTGATACAGTTCTTCATGAAACGATTGTGAAGGCCTGCCATTTTCATCACGGCCCACGATGCTGTTGTTATACTTATAAATTCTTGTGGTGGCCTCCACTTCGGGAAAATTATTGGTAAGAAAGCTGCGCAAAGGCGGCGGCGCCATAGATGAAGTGAAATTGTTGCCATTTATTTGTATATGCGGATATACACGATAAATATCAGCATGGTTTTTAAGGGATTTGTCAAAGCTGAACTGGTAATTCACCCACATAAAAATAAGCATGCCCGCCGCTATGCTTACAGATAACCCTGCCAGGTGAATTATAGCAAGCCCTTTATGTTTTGCCAGGTTCCTGAAAGTGGTTTTGATAAAATTTTTGAACATAAGCTTTTCCTGCATTCCCTGGAGGGGTGCGCTTTTTAGATTGATTATAATTTATAACCGCTTATACTTTGGCTTTTTAAACCTTCACTTATTCCGTTCCCAAAACCTGCATACTATTTTTACAACGCATCTTTTATTTTCAATACAAGCAATTCGCCAGGCACTTCAGCAGGTTTAATTTCCGATAGGTCAATCATACAATCACTGCCGGTATTTTTGGGTTTGAAAGTTTTATCAGCCCCTAAAATAATAGCAGATGAAGCAGCATTCGCTGTAAAATTTTTCAAAATAATTTTTGCTTGAAATACGGGCAATATGCAAAACAAATCTTTACCCTTTTCCGTAAAAAACATTTCGATATGCGCCGAATCTTTTTTTGGTTTTATTAATTCAGAAACACTATAAGCGCCCATAAACTCGCCGCCCTTTTTATTTTTTGCCGGTAGTTTTCCTTCGCTCCATTGATAAGGTTGTGTGTATGGCTTTGTTCCGTAAATAGCGTCGCCATTGGTTTTCAGCCATGCGCCAATATCTGCAAGCCGTTGTTGCATGATAACAGGGATTCTCCCGTCGGCAGTGGGGCCAATATCAAGCAACAAATTACCGCCACGGGAAACAACATCAATCAACATTAAAATAAGGTCCCGGCTGGTTTTATAATCTTCCAGTTTTTCGTTGCGGTTATAACCAAACGAGTGGCCAACACCTTCACATTGCTCCCACGCTACATTCTTATCCATGCCGCTTCCATATTCAGAAGTAACATACATGGCCCCTTTATTGTTTGCCCTTGAATTACTTCCCCACCGGTCATCTACCACTACTTCATCTTTTACTGCAGATTCGTTGAAGAGCCATGTAAGAAATTCGAGGCTATGCCATGCTGTATCAGGCAAGTCCCATTCACCATCAGCAAAAATGAGCGAAGGCTTGTATTTATTTACCAAACCTGTTAGCTGTGGAATCATGTGCTCTGTGGCGAAGCGTTTTTTGTCTTTAAGCCAAAGCGGGTTAAACCATTCATACAAAGAATAATAATAACCCATTTTTAAACCTGCATTTCTTACGGCAGCAGCAGTAAGATCGCCCAGCAAATCACGTTTAGATGTGCCTGTTACCGCATTCCATGCATGCCCCCAATCCCGGTCAGCTTCGGGGCTGTTCCATAAGCAATAGCCTTCGTGATGTTTTGATGTAAGCACTACATATTTTGCTCCCGAATTTTTCAAAATTTCCGCCCATTGGCCAGGGTCGAACATTTCGGCTTTGAACATGGGTTCAAATTGCTCGTATTTAAAATCTGCGCCATAATTTTTATTAGTTCTCGAAAAACCACCGCCTTTGGCGGTGGTTATGTACTCGTGGCTATGCCGTATGTTTAAATTTGCTGCATGAGCAAGTATAAGAAGCAATCTCATGTAGTGTATAAGTGCGATTA
>NZ_JASGEX010000048.1:0-12105 GCF_047606085.1 Parafilimonas sp. | reverse complement strand
AGAAGAAGAATGTTTGGACATAGTACGTACTTTACGTATTACAAATAAAATCAAAACCCTTGAAAAAACAAGGGCTTTAAAAGAAAAAATCTTCCTAATACGTATGTCTATCCAAGTTAGGGTTTAACCTTTGCAAATTCGCATCCACGTTTTCTCCCGTTTCCATTTGTGCCAATATATCAACCGTATCCTTGTCCGCAGTAAACTATCCAGATTTTGTAACTGGCTTTGCAATCGGCTATCCTGAAGTAATTGAGCCACAAGCTTTCACGTTTCACGATTGACGATTCACGTATTTCATTCTGCTCTCAAACTCTTCACCGGGTTTGCCAATGCCGCTTTTATGCTTTGATAGCCCACCGTTATTAAAGCTATACTTATTGTAAGCAACCCTGCAATGGCAAACATCCACCAGTTAATGTTGATCTTATAGGCATAATCCTGCAGCCAGTTGTGCATGGCCCACCATGCCACCGGAAAGGCAATTAAAAATGCCAGCACTACCGGTTTTAAAAAACTGACCGATAATAATTTTACAATGCTGGATGAAGATGCACCCAATACTTTGCGCACGCCAATTTCCTTCGTGCGCTGCTCTGCAGTAAATGTGGCCAGGCCAAACAAACCAAGGCAGGATATGAATATGGCAAGAAAAGCAAAAATATTGGCAAGCTTGCTTACCACCGCTTCACCTTCGTATAATTTGGCATATTCAAGATCGGAGAATTGGTAGGTAAAGGGAAATGCCGGGTTCAATTGCCTGCATAATTGCTGCAGTGAAGCAATGGCTTCTTTTGTTTTACCGGCCTTGATGCGCACTAAGATCGTTCCCCAGTTCCAGTTCTCATCAAGCCGCATAATTAAAGGTTCAATGCTTTCATGCAATGAATTAAAATGAAAATCTTTCATCACGCCAATTACTTTGCCTTCATTCCTTCCCCAGGTAATTGTTTTACCAACAGGGTCTTTTAAACCCATTTTATTAACGGCTGTTTCATTCAATAATAAACCAATAGAATCGGTTCCGTAATCTTTTGAAAAGTCGCGGCCACGCTGCATTTGCAGGTTCATTGTTTTCACAAAATCATAACCCACAACACCGTCGGCAAAAGATACCGTCAGGTTTGGATCTTTCCCGGGCCAGCCTATATCGCCTGTATGATGAAAGATTGCAGTGGGTGAATTGCGCATCTTGGAAACATGCACGATAGCCGGATTTGATAAAGCCTTTTGCTTAAAGATCTCATAGTTTTTTACAAGATCGCCTTCAATGGGAATATAAACAAGATTATCACGGTCGTAACCCAGGTTTTTTGTTTGAATATAGTTGAGTTGCTTATACACAACCATCATCGCAATCACCAGAAACACACTCATTGCAAACTGGAAAACCACCAACACCTTTCTAAAGAAAGTTGCACTCCAGCTAAATTTTAAACTGCCTTTTAAAACACGCACGGGTTTTAATGATGAAAGAAATAATGCAGGATAACTGCCCGCAACAAATCCTGTAACTATTATTAAACCCGGTATAATAACCCAGAAAGAAGACTGGTTAAATGGTAACGATAATTGTTTGCCTGTAAGCTGGTTAAATGCCGGCAAACTTAATGCAGACAGCAGTATTGCAATGATGATGGAGATAAGCGTGAGCATAATGGCTTCGCCAATAAACTGAGCGATTAATGTGGAACGCAAAGCGCCTGCAACTTTTCTTACGCCCACTTCTTTTGCCCGTTTTGCAGAACGCGCCGTGGCAAGGTTCATGAAGTTGATGCAGGCAATCAGCAAAATAAAAACAGCAATAATGCTGAAGAGATTTACATATTCTATCCTTCCTCCATCCAAATAACCGTTTTTAAAATTAGAATGCAGGTATTTTTCAGCAAAAGGTTGCAACGCCAGTTGCATTATAAAGCTTTTATCTTTTTCACGATAGTTATAAATAAAGTCTTTTATTTTTTCCTGTACTTTGGCTGCATCGGCGCCGGGCCTTAATTGTATAAATGTTTGTGGATCGGTGTTACCCCAGTTATGCACCCAGGTATTCTGTTGCACAAAATCTGTCCATGTTCTTAAAAAATCAAATTGTAATGATGAATTGGAAGGCACATCATCAAACACGGCCGTTACTTCTAAATCTTCCTTATTATCAAAACGGATTATTTTATTGATGGCGTTTGATGCATTGCCAAAAAAAAATTCCGCCATGTGCTTTGATATGGCAATGGTATTGGGTTCCTTTAATGCAGTTATTGTATTGCCCTTCAGTAAAGGATAGCTGAACATTTTAAAAAAATCTTCCCCGGCAAACATGCCGTTCATCTTTGCTATCTTTTCCCCCTCACCTGAATGACTCAGTCGGGCAGGTACTTCAAATGTATTGCCGCTGCCTGGCGGCGCTGCTGATTCAAGCCCGCTTGCATACTGAATTGCAGGAACGGTTCTTTTTAATTCTTCCGCCAGCAGGCCCTGTGTGGAATAGCCGGCATCTACCCTGCCATCAAAATAATTACGTTCATATACCTGGTATAAATACCTGCCATTTGTATGAAATGCATCAACATTTTTTTCATCATTTACCCAAAGCATTATCGTTAAACTACAGGCCAGCCCAAGGGCTAAACCCATAATATTGATAATAGAAAACCCTTTGCCGCGAATAATATTTCGCCATGCTGTTTTTACATAATTGCTGAACATGACACTGGGAATTATTGAATTAATAAATATTGTTTTTGGTTAAAGTGGGACTACCAATTACTTCATCTTTTTTTAAACAATCCGGATGCCATCAATAAACTAATTTGTTTTCAATGAGTTAGACAGATGCGTTTGAAAGCAAATGTTCGAAATCGTACAGTAATATTGTATAAGCGTACAATTGAAGTATCTGCGTGCTATGAGCTTCAGACTGCAAGCAATGGGCTTTGGGGTTTTTATTTCGTCAAGCGTGAATCAATATCATTTACTTAAGACAAATATTCAATGCTCAACACTCAATATTCATTTTTCGGGACATTTACACTTGAACATTGAGCATTGATTATTGCATATTGAGTTATAGAAATTAAACCTTAAGTAAGCGATATTAACTGACAATTCACTTCTTGTTATTCATGCTCACGCTCTGCGAGGCGAGGACGCCTCGCAGCTTTGTTCTATCGCCTCCGGCGATTTTTATATAATCCCATTCATCCTTTAATCCCCCCCAATCCTGGTTCAGACGATTATTCGCTTCGCCTAAGCTTGATAACAGTAAGCCTGTGCATTAACAGCATGATTAAATAGGTACCATCAAATTCAAACCAGCGGCGTGCAAAATTTGCATTGTTTTTGGCATGATGATGATTGTTTTGAAACAATTCACCCATCAATAATATACCCCACGGCGACGTATTTTTTGAATGATCCCCGTTATTATAATTACTGTACCCATATTTATGGCCACACCAGTTAACGATAGCGCCCTGAATAGGGCCCATTAAAAAATGAATAGGCAATAGCAAAAACCACCATGCGTTTGGCGCAAACAAAATATACACTGAAGTATAAGCCAATCCGAATAGTATCCTTGTTATCATGCTATGACCAAGCTTATCAAGCTTATTCCATGAGGGCAGATACTCTTTTGTAAATTCAGGGGCAGGCTTGTTTTTTCCTGTTGCCAAAGCATGAAAAATGTTTGCCGTATGGATCATCATCCGCCATATGTCTTTAAAGAAGTGGGGAGAATGCGGATCTTTATCTGTATCGCTGTAGGCATGGTGCATACGATGCATTATGCCATAGGCGCTTGGTACTAAAAAGGAAGAACCTTGTACAAGCCAGGTAGAGAAATAAAAAAACTTTTCCCATGTTTTAGATGTGGTGTACATTTTATGGGATGCATAACGGTGCAGAAAAAAAGAATGAAAAAAAAGCGAAAGAAACCAATGTGTAAAAAAGAACAGAATAATGATCAACATAGTATATAGCTGAAATTAAAATTGCAGGCCGTACTTTTTATACGCCTGCAATTAGTTTATTTATAAATCTGGTAATTAAAAAAAACGGTTACGTGAAAATGAATTTCTTCCGCCACTCCTTTCTTCTCTTTGCCTGGCCACTGAAACAGAAAGCGCACGGCCCTGTATCTCTTTACCGTTCAGGCCATTTAATGCAGCATTACCATCTTCTTCAGAAGGCATTTCTACAAAGGCAAAACCACGGGGACGATTGGTTTCCCTGTCCATGATAATTTTAGCAGAATCAACACTGCCATACTTTGAAAATAAATCTTTAAGGTCTTCTTCACTGGTGTGAAAACTTAAATTGGAAACATACATGTTCATAAAAACAATTTTTTTTAAATTAATAATACTTGAAGGAAGTAGAAACAAAAGTGAGAGAAGGATAAAATTTACTTTGGCAAGTAAAAAATAAAATTATCTAAAGTATGCTTTTACAGCTCAATTAAAACGAAAGTAATCTTTTAAAAGGAAGAATAACAATAAACTTTGTTAAGACAGCAAAACTTATGTAACCAGATAGGCCTTAATCACACTGATAGACCTGCGCAATAGCTTTCAAAATGAATTTATAACAGCGCGGTCTATTTTCCAGCCAATTAAAATATATAGTTTAATACCGTCACTCTTTAAAAAGCGCCTTCCGCCGATGGATATGTAAATGCTATTATGTTTATGTAAGAAAGCTTACCTGCATAAACAGCACGCTTAAAATTATCTTCTTAATAAACCACCCCTTTAAATAATATCGTGCCTTATGGATTAATTAGGTTATATTTACCTGCATCCATATTATCAAAGGGTAATAAGTTCTCTCTGTACTCATTCATCGTTAAATATGCCTCTCTTATTTTCTTTCCTGTGAATGTCTTATGACGAATAGTTGATGCACTAATCTATAAATTACCCGGATAAGGTTCTGATTTTTTATGCCCTGTCCAGTAACTTTTTAAATATGAAATTATGATACCAGTTTGTTTGAAGAAAAAAATCCTTTTTGTAAGCACCTTTCCGCCAAAAACAATGCGGGATAGCCAGCTTTACAAATGATCTTATCTGCGCCGTTAAAAATAAGATTGGGGATAACATTTTTATTGAAAACTATGCTTTGGATAAAGAAAGCAATTCAGCCCTGTTTAAATACCCGGTAACCGGTATTTGGGATGCCTATGAACAAGAATCGTACATTGAAACAGCAATGGATATTAATGCTGATGAAGCCATCAGGTTCGTATGTATAGAACATGAATTTGGTTTATACGGAGGTGAACTCGGAGAATATTTACTCGGCTTTTTATCAATGCTTGAAAAACCTTTCGTTATTCGTTTTCATACAGTGCTTCCTAATCCGGCGGCGAAAAGATGGAGCATTGTTAAATCGATTGCTATGCTTGCCGTTAAGGTAATTGTAATGACCAAACAATCCGTTCGCATACTTAAAGAAGATTATAATATAAACGCAGATAAGATTGTTCTTATACGCCACGGAACACATCCTCCCGGCACTGTAGATAAAAACGAACTGAAAACAAAATATAATCTTCAGCATAAACAGGTGCTAACAACGTTTGGTTTGCTAAGCCCCAATAAAGGCATAGAAAAAGGAATACTTGCAATGAAGCAAATAAGCGGTGAACATATCCGGAGTTGGGGCAATCGGCGGTGAAGCGGCTGACTGTATGGCCAAGGCCGGGATTGGTTACATTAGCTTGGTGGACGACCAGCGGCTCAGTGCGCATAATGCTATCCGTCATATTGCGGGGATAGATATGACCGATTAGTTCAAGGTATTTGCGGTGGCGGAACTGCTCCGTTAACACAACCATTATATCACCGTTCATCCGTTGCCATTTAACCTATTCAACTTTGAATACCACTATCTGCCTGATCAATCAGTTTCGATTTCCGCTGTGGCTGATGATTATGCTGAATTGTTCGTCAAAAAAAAGAGCGAAATAAGAAAGAAGCAAAAATCAATTGGCAGTTTACCAATAACAAAGCCAGGATAAAATTAAAAAACTTTATCAGACAATTTTAAATTGACATGACAGTATCTCAAATAATATTTTATTGGCATATTAAGACAGTGAACGGGATGCCCTTCAAATGTCGTCTGTTGCCTATTTTTCCGGCTTAGCCAATTTGTCTTCCAACTTGTCCTTCCTTCTAGTGATAAACAATGCATTAATAACCCTAATCTCTTAAGAATAGAGTAGCATTCGCTTATACGAAGGTATTCTTTTATATTTTTTTGTATATATACCTTGCACTTTACAAAAAAAAATGTAAAGTTTTTTGTAAATTTTATTTCTTTCCGTACTTTTACCAAAAAATTAAAATAATTAATTTTGGATAGACTAACTGCCTATAAAAAGTTCTCTGATAAGAAAACAGAGAACTTTTTATCAAGCCAATGTCTTCTGCCTGGTTCCAAAAAGTCTGCTGATTGTTTTTTAAAACATTTAAAAAACTAATTATAAAAATGGGCACATGATTTAAAATCCCGGAGAATAATGGCGCAGCGAAAAATGGATTAAAAATGCCCTGATAGCAAAATAAGTCTCTAATATAAATTATTACGAACTGACTGTAAAGCTACACTTCATAACTATCGTGAATCTTTTAAACTTTAAAATTAAACTTAGATGAGAAAGTATCATCCTCCACAATTGTTTGGGTTATTATTTGTGTTGCTCTTTTTGTCAATGAAGGGCTTCGCACAAACAAGGCCCCTGACCGGAACTGTAAAAGACTCTGCCAATCAGCCATTGGCTGCTGCAACAATTAAAGTGAAAGACGGTAAGGCAACTACTACTACCGCTGCGGATGGTAGCTTTAAGATTGCTGTTCCGGCAGGCAATGTTACGCTTGAAGTAACCTATATTGGTTATAACCCTGTGGAAGTTCCTGTAGGGGCGGAGCAAACAAATGTGTCTGTTATTATGCAGGGAGGCTCTAATACCATGGGCGAAGTGGTGGTTACGGCCCTTGGTATTAAAAAGCAGGCCAGGTCATTAGGATATGCCGTAGCCACGGTAGGGGCGAAAGATCTAACCGAAAGCGGCGCTACCAACTTTGCCTCCGCCTTGTATGGTAAGGCGGCCGGTGTTAAGGTAACTACTGCGCCGGGCGGCGCCTCCAGCGCTGTAAACATAACGGTGCGTGGCATTTCGTCTATTAACTTAAACACACAGCCCTTGTACATAGTGGATGGCGTGCCTATAAGGCTTTATAATAACCTGGAAGGCAATTTAGGCAGCAATGCCAACAATGATGGTTACTGGAGCAATTCCCGTATCAGCGGCAATGGTGTGCTTGATATAAACCCCGAAGATATTGCCAGCATTACCGTACTGAAAGGCGCCAGCGCTTCGGCCCTGTATGGTTCAGAAGCTACGAACGGCGTAATAGTAATAACTACCAAATCAGGCAAAAAAGGCAAAGGCCTTGGCGTTGACTTTAACTATGTAATAAACCAGGAAAAAGTGGCCTATGGCCCTGATTATCAAAACGAATACGGGCCGGGTTACAGTACTTATACAAATGTATCCAATGGCATTACAGACGACGCGGACGGCTGGATTACAGACACCGATGGCTCTGTGCATCCTTACTACCGTTCCTACCAGGAGTTTGGCCCCAAGTTCGACGGGCGTGATGTAAAATACTGGGATGGCACCACGCGTAAGTATGTGGCGCAAAAAGACAATTACCTGGATTTTTTCCAGACAGGCTATAATTCCAATGCTAACGTTGCCATATCCAATGCAAGCGATAAGGGAAGCTACCGGTTTTCTTATACAAGGATGGACTACCGGAGCATAATGCCGGGCAGCAATCTTAATAAGAATAATTTTAATTTGAATGCCACTTTAAAGCTGAGCGATAAGGTAAGCGTGGACATTATATCTACCTACAATATCAACTTTACCCATAACCGCACTAAGATGCTCAACCAGTTATTTGCCTCTTATGCGGGTTTCTTCAGCCGCATGGATGATATGGATACGTATAAGCGGTTATACAAAACCAGCCAGGGCTATAAATATGTGGGTTATACGACCTCTCCCCAATATGCCGAAGATGAAACATTTACCTACAATATAAGGGCAACCAACTTATTGGATTATTTCTGGAGCGCCTACTCGCAAAGCTATAATGAAACCCAAAACAGGTTTATAAACAGTGCAACCCTGAATGTGGCTTTTACCGATAAGCTGAAGTTCCGCGGGCGCCTGGGCGGTGATTTTACCAGCTTAAGCACTGTTGAAGAAGACAGGAACACCGAGCCTGTATCAGTTGGCAAAACCGGGTATTATGGCATAAGCAATAATATATATGCCATAAAATATGGGGATGTATTATTAACCTATAATAACAAAATTGCCAAAGACCTCGATTTTACCCTTTCTGCGGGCGGCACGGGCAGAGTGCAAAAATACCGCTATCAAACCAGCGGCACCAGCGGCGGCCTGGTAACGGAAAACTGGTTTAGCCTTAATAACTCTGCAAACACAGTTACTACCAGCGCCACCCGGAGCGAGCAATTAGATGTAGCAGCTTTTGGCATATTCGACCTCAATTATAAAAACCTGTTGTATCTGAGCGCTACTTCCCGCTATGAAGCTACTTCAACGCTTCCGGAGAAAAACAACAGTTATTTTTATCCATCATTCAGCGCAGGCTTTATTTTGTCTGATGCTGTAAAACTACCGGACCTGTTTAATTATGCCAAGCTGCGCGCTTCTTACAGCATGGTGGGCAACCATCCCAATATTTATCAGGCCAATGTAGCTTATACCCAAAGTTCTATTACCTATAATGACGGAAATGTTCTATACCAGTATATGGGCGGGTCTGATTTTGGCAACGACGAGATAAGATCGGAAAAAAAGCGGGAAGCCGAATTTGGTATTGAAACAAAAATGCTGAATAACAGGCTGGGTATTGATTTTAGCTATTATAACAATAAAGTATCTGACCAGATACTTTCTGTAACAACACCTTCCAGCACAGGCGCTACTGATTATTTAGCCAATTACGGCGATTTGACCAATTACGGGTTTGAAGCTGCGTTTAGCTATGATGCCATACGCAATAAGGCCTTTACCTGGACCACCCGTTTCAACTTTGCCATAAACAAAAATAAGCTTACCTCGCTGCCAAACGGGCTCACGTCTCTTGTTAACAGCTCACAGGATGGCGGTTATTTAATCATCAGGTCTGCCGTAGGTGCGGCTTTGGGCAATATTTATACCCATCCTGTTGCTACAGATGATGATGGTAACGCCATTATAGACGATTATGGTTATTATACCATTGATGCCGACAGCTATAAATATGTTGGCAACATTATGCCGAAAGTAGTAGGCGGCCTTTCCAATTCATTTACCTACAAAAATTTTGGTTTGGATTTTACTTTGGATTACCGTATCGGGGGCGACCTGGTATCAATACCTACCTACTACCAGATTGGCGCCGGCATGTATGAAAGCACTTTAAAATACAGGGATGCTGCGCACGGGGGCATTGCTTATAATGTTATTGATGACGCTACCGGAGATTATGAAGCATCCTCTTCAGGCACCCGCCATGATGGCGTTATACTGAAAGGCGTTACCTCCGATGGGGAAACAAACAGCAAGGTTATTTTAGCTGCTGATTATTACATAAACACCTACAACTGGGAAACAGCAGGCTTATATGAAAGGGCAGTATTTAAAAACAGCTATATCAAATTCAGGGAAGTTACGTTAAGCTATAACCTTCCTAAAAAATTAGTTGACAAAATTCATTTTCAAAACATACAGTTTGCTGTTATTGGCAGAAACCTGTTTTACTTATGGAAAACCCTGCCGTATGGCATAGACCCCGAGGCGGCAGTAGGTTCTTCCTGGCTTAGCCAGGGCTTTGATATCGGCGCTGCTGCACCCACAAGAAGCCTGGGCGTAAGCCTGCGCGCAAGCTTTTAATTTAAAAAGAAAGTAAAACAGAATTAAACAACAAATAATTATGAAACGACTATTTATTATAGCAGGTTTAGTTGCAATGCTTGGCGGCTTGTTTTCTTCCTGCAAAAAACAACTTGCGGATGATTATCTGGACCCGGAGTCAACCACCACCGGCACCCTGGGGCGTTTATTTACGGCTATGTTTTTAAACGAGCGCATACATCCTACGTATTGGGACTACAGAACTTTTATACTGATAACCACAGCCGTTAATGCACAAACTGCGGTTAACTATCCCAGTTCCAGCATGTGGATCCCCAATTCAACCTATGGCGAAAACAGGTGGACAGATTTTTATTCAGGCAGCCCGGGAATTTTAAACCAGTACCTTGAAATGAAGACCACGTATGCGGCGCTTACCGAAACACAGCAGGAAGAACAGTATGTATATCTTGAGCTGGCCAAAATTGTAATGTTCGACCAGGCCGCGCAAATGGTGGACCTCTGGGGGGATATTCCCTTTTCCGAAGCCGGTTCCCTTAATACAGACAGGGTTGCCACCAATCCCGCATTTGATGATGCAGCCACTGTTTATTCAACCATAATAGATTCGCTGGCAAGCATTAACACTTATCTTGCTTCTGTTTCCTTAACATCGGCAGTGGAAGCAGATGTGGAAGCGCAGGACCTGATTTACGGAGGCGATCTTACATACTGGCGCCGTTATGCCAATTCGCTGCGCCTGCGCCTGCTGATGCGCATTTCCAATTATGACGAAGCAACGGCAAAATCTGCCGTTACAACCATGCTGGCAGACGAAACAACATACCCGCTTATTGATGATAATGAATACAATGCAGTGTTCAATATGAGCCCCACTGATTACGTTAGCAACCTGCTGAGCGCCTTTACAGAAGGCTACCCTTATGCACCCGCTTACCTGCTCGATACGGTTATGGATGCGAACGGAGACCCCCGTACAGATGTATTCTGGGATAAGCCTATAGACTCTTACAAGGGTATCCCCACGGGTGCTGGAGCCGGCGTATATGATACTGCCGCAGGTTATTATGCCACATACGATTCCGCAACATTTTTGTATAATTATAATGTGCCCGGCGTATTGTTCACTGCATCAGAAACCGATTTTCTTAAAGCGGAAGCCTACGAGCGGTGGAGCCTGGGTACGGCCTCCACGCCTTATTATGCAGGTATAGAAGCCTCCATTGATTTTTACTACGATATTAACCAGTCCCGCGTGCTGAGTTCCGGGTCTTATGCTACCGTTACGTCACCCACGGATTCTGCTATAACGGCTTATGAGGCTAAAACGGCCATAGCTTACAGCGGCACCAGTACAGAAAAGCTGGAGAAAATTTACACCCAGAAGTGGGAGCATTTTTTCATATTACAGGCCGGCCAGGCCTGGGCAGAGCTAAGAAGAACAGGTTACCCGACACTCACTTTTTACACAGCCGGTTCATCTGCTTCCCAGCCGCCAACACGGTTGTTGTACCCTTCTACTGAAACCCTGTATAACACCAATTATTCCAGTGTTTCAGCCAGTGATACCCGCGATACAAAAATATTCTGGGACGTTAATTGAAAATGAATGTAAATCATAAACCCTAAACCCTGAAAAAGAAGGCTGCAATGGCCTTCTTTTTCGTTTTAAAGAGGCCAAGCCAGACCCATAAGAGGCCTTTTTGAAAAGATTTAATTTAAGATACCCAATTTACTTGCAAATAAACCTGAATAAAAAGAATTGCTGTTTTCGGTATAGATTTCAAAGAATTAACCCAAGTAAGGTTGAGTTAATTGAATTTTTAAAAAAGTTTTTTTTGAAATTTAATAAATTTTTCTACTTTTATGAAACACACACAAATCTGCTTGAACAAGTCTATTGTTTATAAAAGAGGAATCGTCAAAGAATTGTTCTTTAGCGGAGAACTTTCTATCAGCGACATTTCGGCTATTTCCCAAAAAAGCCTGCCAATCGTTGGGAAAGCGCTTAATGAGCTCATTGCCGATGATTGGATAATCGAAAACGGGTACGCTGTTTCCACGGGTGGTCGCCGCCCGCAGATGTTTTCCCTTGCGCCCGGTAATTTTTACATCGTTGCCATTTCCGTTGACCAGCATGT
>NZ_JASGEX010000047.1:0-3511 GCF_047606085.1 Parafilimonas sp. | reverse complement strand
GCCTGTTCCGTCTTTTGTAATAGGTCCTTTAATTCTCTTTGTTCCTTTACTGATAGGGAAATTTTGTAACTCATAGTTTTTCAACAAAGTTACAAAATCGGAATTATTTAGACAATATAGTATAAAATAATAATCAATCCCGGCCTTTGTTAGCTCGGTAGTGAAACCTTTGCCCCAGGCTTCAGGCATTAATGCATAACCTATTTGCACTTTATCTTTCTCATCATCAAAGGGAAGAAAAATTAAAGCGAAAATGCCGGCAAAACTATTACCTGCTTTTTCTACGACACACCAGCGGCCAAGGTTAGGGCTTTGCCCGTAGAACCGGATGTTTTCTTCAAGAAATTTATCAGACTCCGGTTTTGATAAAGCTTTTCTTATATGCTTCATCAAGGTTTCATTTCCGTTTACCCGGAAAAACAAGCCGGCATCTTGCGTTGTAAATTCACGAACAATAAGCCTTTGGGTTTCGAATATCATGGTAACAATTTGCAGGTTTTGGCTGCAATCAAACAAAGGAAGAACAATTAAATAAAAAACCGCTTTTTGCAAAAAAGCGGTTCAGCTATATTTTTTTAAAAAGATGATTACACGCATTTTACACAAAATAAGCACTAAGGTTTACTAAAAATATCCCGTATGGTAATGGTATTAGCCAGTTTTTTAAGCGCCGTATCGTGATCTTTTACGTAAGGATTATCAAGGTCCCAAACATAACCAGCCAGCACGGAGCAGATCATGCTTTTAATAAGCGGGTCCTGGTTATCGGCAAAGAAAATAGTATCCAAAGTACCATCGTACCAGCGCATTACATAACTACGGAAAGTGTTCACGCCCTGCATCATGGGTTTGGTATATTCTTCATCCCAGTCCACCGCTTCTCCTTTCAGTTTTTTAATAACCAGTTTCGCTGCCTTCTGGCTGGAAACAGTGGCCAGCGTTACGCCCGATGAAAATACCGGGTCTAAAAACTCGGTTACATTGCCGGTAAGCACAAAACCGTCGCCATAAAATTTTTCTGTGGTGGTTGACCATGATTTCAGTATGCGCGGTTCAAAAATCAATTGTGCATCTTTAAAACGCTCACTAAAATATGGCTGAGAAGCAATGTGCGCACGAAATTGCTCTTCGTTGCTGCCGCCTTCAAATTTTTTGAAAAACGCAGGGTTGCCTACAAATCCTACCGAAGTATTGCCGTTTGAAAAAGGTATCACCCAAATCCATACCCCAAATTCATGCACGATAATGGTGATGCGGTTAGGCTCGTCGGCCATAGCCCGTTTCTCATCCGCAACATGCGCAAACATGGCTTTGCGCGGTTCGAGGCTGGATGGCTTATCCATTTTAAACAAACGTGGAATTACCCTTCCATAGCCGCTGCCATCAATAATAAACCTGGCTTTTATCTGCGCCTTTTCACCATTGGCATATTCAACTGTTGTAGTTGAATCAGCGCCATTAAACTCAATAGCAGTAACCGTAGTTTCATACGAAACGGGCACACCCATTTTTTCAACCTCGTCTGCCAGAATTTTATCAAATTCAGCGCGTGGCACCTGCCAGGTCCAGGTCCAGCCCTTTGTATATTGATCGGCAAAGGAATAATCGCATATTTTTCCATTCTTCACAAACTTGGCGCCGCCTTTATCCTGGAAGCCCTTTGCTTTTACCGCTTCCAGAAAACCAGCTTCTTCCAGCGCTTCCATACAACGCGGCAATAAACTTTCGCCGATTACAAAGCGCGGGAATTTCATCTTTTCAACCACCGTTACTTTATAACCGGCTTTGTGTATAATAGAAGCGGCAACCGTTCCTGCAGGCCCTGCGCCGATTACGAGTACATCTGCCTGTTCTGTTTTCATATATTAAGCCCCCATCCCCTAAAGGGATTAAAATAAATTAATGTAATTACACTAATTGTTTGTATTTAAAAAATCATGAAAATCCTCAAACCAGTTAAATCCAGTTTGTCCCGCAACGCAAAGCGGGAGCTCAGACAACTTTCTTACACTTCAGCAAAGTATGGCTCAAGCCGATATTATCTGTTTCTTCCACCACTTTAAACCCTGCTTTATATATACAGTTTTTAAACACTTCCGAATGGTACATCTGGCTGTTGCCATTTGCCAGTGCTGTAAAATAAATGGAGGTTTGCTGCAGGCAGAAAGCAGCCGTTTCAAAACGCTGCACATCCCAAAACGCTTCGAGAATATATACAAAACCATCCTCACCCAAAGCAGTGTGGCATCTTTTGAGAATGGACACTATCTCATCTTCAGAAAAACAATCCAGGAACTGGCTCATCCAGACAGCATCAAAACCTTTTGGAAAGGGCTGGCTTTCATCCAAAATATTGGCGGGATGAAAAGAAACCCTTTCACTTAATCCCAGCTCATCAATTTTAGCTTTTGCCATATTGAGCTGTGGTGGCAGGTCCATGATAGTAATGCGTATATCTTTATTGTATGCCGTGCTGGCAATGGCCCACTTGCCGGTATTGCCGCCTATTTCAAGCATGCTTTTAATATTATTATTATCATATACATGCGGCAGCACTTTGGGAAATGCGGTATCTGAAAAAAAATGGTCGAAGCCAAACCAGCTTTTTTGAATATGCGGCGGCAACTGCGACAGCCCTTCATAAATAGTTGGCCAGCTGCCCAATGTTTTAAGGCCTTCGGGCTTGCCGGTTTTAATGCTTTCATCCAGGTAAAAAAGGCCTTTGTAATTAACATCGTGCATGAAGTTCATATTCACGCTGGTAAGCGCATCGTGCAAAATGAAATAACCGGTTTTGGTGATCTTATAACTGTCGTTATTGAAAATAACCAATCCTATTCCCAGGCCGGATTCAAGCAAAACACGCACGCCATAATGCGGCAACTGCACTTTTCCGGCTATGGCTTCGAGGGTTAAACCAGCAGAGCCTGCGTCTTCAATTTCTTTTAATATGCCTGAATCTCTCAGCACCCTTGCCACCTGGAAAACCACGGGCCCAAAAGCAATGAACTGCGCCAAATGTTTTGATTCTAATGCCGTCCTGGTGTCTGTTGAAAAAAATTGCATTTGCTAATTACAGTTATTATATCCTGGCAGGAAAGGTGTAAGAATACGCATCTTTTTTATACAAAAGCTGTTTGCAGCCATAAAATTGCTACAGGCCCCATTTTCTTTTCCATTCTTCAAAAAAAGGAGGATTGGTTAATTGCAGCAAATGTTTATCACGATTTAAAAACACCTGTACAGAACTGCCTGTGGCCACTACCTGATTTGTTTCAGCATTATACAAGCGATAATGGAATATAAGCTTGGCGGCTTCACAAGGCGCATACGCCGTTTCAATCAGCACCTTTTCCCCATAGCGTAATGAACGTTTATAATCGCACTGCACATTTATTACCGGAACAATATACCCATGGTTATAAAAATCAAGATAGCCTATCCCGTATTTGCTGCCGAAAGCTTCCCGCCCATCTTCAAAATAACGTATGTAATGCCCGTGCCAAACCAT
>NZ_JASGEX010000046.1:0-38862 GCF_047606085.1 Parafilimonas sp. | reverse complement strand
TGTTGGATAATTTGTCATTTTAAAATTTTTTGGTGAATCTTTTAAAACGACTTTCCTCCATTAAGCCACAGCCTTTTTTATCCACTTATCCACATAAGGGTATTTTTACATTTCATTTCTAGACAGCTTCTTAAAGATTACGATATTTGTTTGCAGCGATATGGCACAACGCATACTGGTTATACAGCAGCAAATGATTGGCGATGTATTGGTAAGTTCTTTATTATGCAACGAACTTAGAAAGTTATATCCCGGTGCTGTTATTGATTATATGATTTACGAGCATACATTGCCTGTTGTGCAGCATAACCCAAACATCAGCCATTATATTTTATACAATGAAAGCAGCAGCCTCCGGGAAACAATCAGGCAAATAAAGCATAATAAATACGATGTAATTATTGATGCCTACAGTAAATTGGGCACAGCAGCTATGTGTTTGTTTTCCGGTGCAGGCACAACAATAGGTTTTGAAAAATGGTACACAAAATTTTGCTATAAGCACACCTGGAAACAGAAAAATAAAGCGGCAACCCATGCAGGGTTAGCGATAGAAAACCGTATAGCATTATTAAACTTTTTGCAACCGGTGCCGGTTCCTGCAAAAATGCCCCCGGTTTATTTAACGGCTGACGAAATAGCTGCTGCAAAAAAAAACCTGGATAACCATCAGTTAGCAAACAAGCCTTTAATAATGATAAGCTTGTTAGGCAGCGGGCAATTAAAATCTTACCCGGCAAAATATATGGCTGAGATTTTAGATGCCATTGCAGCCAACAGCGCTGCTGCCTTATTATTTAACTATATTCCATCGCAGCAAACGGAAGCTGCAGAAATTGTGCGGTTATGCCGGCCCGAAACAGTAATGAAGGCTGCAACCGGTTTACAACCGCAGAACCTGCGAAGTTTTCTTGCTGTATTATGCCATTGCAAAGCATTGATAGGTAATGAGGGCGGCGCAGTTAATATGGCCAAAGCGCTTGATATTCCCACATTCAGTATTTTTTCACCGATGGCCGGCAAAGAGGCCTGGGACCTGTTTGGCGATGGCAGCAAACATGTATCCGTTCACCTGAGAGATTTTAACCCCGGGGCCTTTATGAACCTCGATAAAAAACAAGTCAAGCAACAGTCCCCGGATTTGTATGAACAGTTTGTGCCTGCATTAATCAAGCCGGAATTATTACGGTTTTTGCGTGAGCATGAATTAATGAATTAAGCAATATTTATTGCTCTGTTTTAATAGAAGAATCATTTCTGTTGCAATTGCAGACCGCAGGTTTAAAATTGTTTATTGCATTTCATTGTTGTCCGGCTAAAATATTTTGTCTTGGGCTAAAGCCCTTTATGGGCCTGCTTTTTACTAACCCCAGGCTTAAGCCTGGGGTTATATATCCGAAACCCTTGCACAGCGGGCTTTAGCCCAAGTTATCCGGACAATAATGATTGCATTTAAGTGTTTAAATGTTCAGGTAATAAACAACATGCAATGTTCAATGTTCAATATTCAATAATCATGTAGCCATTCTTACTTTAGCATTGTATATTGAACATTGTGTATTGAATATTAAATAATCAGCGGATAAGGTAATAAGCAACCGCCCGTTATAAAAACAGATGAGCTTGCACTATGCTCAGCGAAGAAGTCTCCGGACTTCGCTGTTTTTATGCGCGGAGTCTCTGACTCATAACACACAAATTTTTATCTCTATTCTCCATACAATTGTAATTTCATGCCCAATATAATTGTATGAACCGTATAGACCGATTATCCGCCATACTCATACAACTCCAGTCAAAACGCCTGGTGAAGGCGCAGCATATTGCCGATAAATTTTCCATCAGCCTGCGCACGGTTTACCGCGATATGCATGCATTGCAGGAGTCGGGCGTGCCCATAATTGGTGAAGCCGGAACCGGTTACAGTTTAATGGAAGGTTATAAGCTGCCGCCGGTAATGTTCACGCAGGATGAAACAAGCGCCCTGTTAACTGCGGCAAAACTCATGCAGTCAAAAACCGATAAAAGATCGGCGCAACATTACAATGCAGCGCTTGATAAAATAAAGGCTGTATTGAGGTTTGCTGAAAAAGATCATATAGAAGAAATAGACGAACATGTGGCCGTGATGGAACACCCGGCTTTTCAATATGAAAGGCCGGAAGAATTATACCTTCAGCCCATACTAAAAGCAATTGCTTCAAAAAACGTAGTTGATATAACGTATAAAGCGCTGGACGGCGATAAAATTACCTGCCGCAAAATAGAACCGGTTGGCATTTACAACCTCGGCAACTACTGGCATTTAATTGCCTTTTGCAGAATGCGGAATGATTACAGGAACTTTCGCACAGACCGTATTGAAAAGTTTGTTTGCACGGATGAAACAGTCTTGAAAATACATCCGCCATTGCAGCAATTCATTAATAAAATGTCTGCACAACGCGAAGTGATAAGGGTAATAATTGAAGTGCGGGCTGATATTATAAAATACTTCGGCGAACAAAAATATTATAACGGTTTTGTGAAAGAAGAAGATGCGGGAAATTCTAAACGGCTTACTTTTTTAACCGGCTCACTAACCGGTTTTGCAAGATGGTTCATGCTGTTTGGCGACCATGCAAAAATTATTGAGCCTTTTGAACTGAACGATATGGTAGCGCAGATTGCAGAAAATATTCTGAAAAAAATAGAGATGGTGAATTTGTAAGTTCACAAGTTCCAATGTTCACTTGTTCACAGGTTGTTTTCAACCCGTGAGCTTTTTAAACTACTCCCTGCTGTCAAGCGATTTCATAAAGGCGATAACCGCTTTAATTTCTTCCGGTGTAAGATTTAATTTTTCTGCGCTCAGGCTTTGATTGGCCACCTGCAAACCCTCTCCTGTGCCGCCGCCATTGTTATAAAAATCCAGCACTTCTTCCAGTGTTTTATACACGCCGTTATGCATATAGGGCGCTGTTTGGGAAGCATTTCTTACGGTGGGCGTTTTAAATGCATGGTCAAACTCCAGCAGCCTGGTGCTGTCATAATAATGCTTACGCAGCAGGGTAATGAAAAGCCCCCTGTCTGCATCAATATCCCTGCCTTTCTGCTTGGCAGGAACGCCGATCACTTCGGCATCCTGCGTAATGAATTTTGGCGGGAAGACACCATTGAAAAGGGGCATATAATGACAGGTGCCGCACTGGGCCTTGCCCATAAATAAATTAAAGCCCTGCACTTCTTCGCTGGTTAGCGCCGCATTATTGCCACACATATATTCATCAAAACGGCTGTTCAGTTTTACAAGGCTGCGAACGTAAGCCGCCAATGCTTCGGTTACCGATGCAGAATCCGGGTTTGCTTTTCCGGGAAAAGCAAGAGTGAATAGTGTTTCATATTTTCCCGAAGCGCCCATTCTTTTTAAGGCTGTATCAAGATCGCCATCCATTTCTTTGGGGTTATGCATTACATCGGTAAGCTGGTCTTCCAGTGTTTCTGCCCGCTGGTCATAAAACAACTGTGGCTGTAATGCTGCGTTTATCAGCGATGGCGTATTCCTGTCAATGCTTCCGGCGCCTTTTATGGCAGCATGCCTGGTTATGTTTTCGGCAAAGGCATTTTCAGGATGGTGGCAGGAAGCGCAACTAACTTTGTTATTTCCCGAAAAAGCGGTTTCCGTAAACAAAGCCTCGCCCAGTTTTATTTTGGCGGCTTTATTTTCCTGGTTGATGAATGGCGAATAAGCATCTGCGTTAAAGGCATCTGAGTCAAACAGCGTAAAAGCTTCCTGGCGCAGCAGCCTGTTATACTGATAAGCCGGCAGGTTTAATTTTCTGCGTAAAAGCTCTATGGCTGTGGTTAAAGGGCTCGCATAACGGCGGATGAATGCCGCCCTGTCGAAATTATTAAAATCTTTATTGGCCAGTAAAAAAGCAACACTCTTGTTTAACAGGGTTTGAACGCTATCACTTTGAGATGTATAGGGAACCAGTGCTTTTTCCATTGCCTGCATGCTTGCGGCGCACTCCTGCATGCTGTTGCGGCTAAGCGCATCATCAAACCCGGCGATGCCCAGCGTTTCAATGCGGAACATTTCAAGCTTCACCGCATCCAGTATTTGCCAGGAAGCAATGGGAATGTTCGTGAAATAAGCTTTAAGCAACTGCAGGTTATCGAGTATGATGCCTGCCTGCTGCAACAGCAACACGCCTGCAGCCGTATCCGGTTCGGGAAACAGGTGTTCTTCCATTACCTGCAGGCCGGAAGGCTTAACAATCATTTGCCCCGCCAGCTCTGCTTCTTTTTTGGGCGCGCCATTAATGAACCGTGCTGTGGAATAGGTGAAGTATTCTGCCGCCCATTCTATCTGCTTATAATATTGCCGCGCTTTAAGAAAATAAGCCTGCCAGCTATGGGAAGGCCCGGAGCGGAAAGCCGGTTGCAATGTATCGCTTATGTAATGCGAGAAAGCATCTATATCAAGGCAAACCCTGCGGGCTGTTTCTTTTTCAGGCGTCGTGCTTTTTGTCCTGAACGACAGCAGTAATTCGCTTATGGCAACTATAAGCGTCAGTATCAATATTACATGAAAATATTTTTTCTTTAACATCAGTCTCCAAAATCAAAGGCGCCCTGCAAGGGGTTTGCCTGGGCATCCCTGCTGTTCAGTGGTTTCAGGCCCCAGCGCTTTTCTATAAATGCGAGGATGCTCACCGTTTCGTACTGAGTATGGTCTATATAACCTTTTTTTGCAAAAGGCGAGATAATGATGGCGGGAATACGGCTGCCCGGGCCCCATTTATCAATTACAGGCGGCGCTACGTGATCCCAGAAACCGCCGTTTTCATCATACGTTAAAATTACAACCGCGTCTTTGCCGTTAGGCCCGTTCAGTACGGTGTTGATTAATTCAATGGCATGTGTTTCACCCGTAATAACATTGGAGTAGCCCGGGTGCTCATTATTTATGCCCAAAGGTTTTACGAATGAAACGGCCGGCAGTGTGCCTTCCTGCGCTGCTTTCAGGAAATCTTTTTCATCCTTTAAATGTTCTTTTTTTGCAGCCGTGCCGTCGGCAAAATTGGCAAAATATATAAATGGCTGGTGGTGGTACTGGAATGTTTCGTCTGCTTTTCCTGCCATAGCGCTGTCCCAGCCACCTGCATACCAGGCCCAGGAAATATTTTTCCCGGAGAGGCGGTCGCCAATGGTTGGATTGGTTTGATTGGGAACAAGATCGGCTTCTTTTACACCGGCAGGATGCGGCTGGTTTACAGAATAGACTGTATTTACTGCGTAACCGTCTGGCGTAAGAAGGCCATCTGTTTTCATTTTGCCGTTGCTATCCAGTGTGGCCCGCAAATATTCAGGCGCATTGGGAAAATAAGGCGTTGCCGCAGCTATCAGCCATTGATGATTGAGGAATGAGCTGCCAAAAGCGCTGTGAAAAAGATTATCGCAAAGTGTGTATTGTTTGGCTATTGAATATAAAGGCAATAAATCGGTTTTATAATAACCCATTGTCATGCCCTCGGTAGCATTGTAAGCTACAAAATAATTCATTTTGCCACCATTCACCTGCGTGCGTTCCTGGTAATAGCGGTGCGTAACATCCGGCGTTTCTTTGTCTGAAGGAATATATTGGTCTATATTGAAAAAACTATTGGGTATATTGGTGGGAAACTCACTGGAGCGGGGAATGGCCGGCAGGTATTGGTAAGGTTTGCCATCGCGATCCAGTTGCGTGATTGATTCTTTGGAAGCATTGGCATGGCCGTTGGCGCCCGGAAATTCCCCATACAGGTTATCGAAGCTGTGGTTTTCCATGTAGATCACCACAACATGCTTTACTTTTTCGATGCCTTTTAATCCGGATAAATCCGGTGAAGCTGTTTGGGCATGCCGGCTGCTGCTGCAGCCGGTAAAAATAAATGCCATGATGCCGCCAAAGGCTCCCAAAACAGAACTACGCCTGATGTTCATATAATAAGTTTTTCGGGTAAAAGTATTTTAAAATTGTACAACATCTTTGAGCCTGTTTAAATTTATAATTTTAAATCATTGTTGTACGTTGCAATGTTTACTTTAGCCACTTTATACCCTTTACATCCCTGCCATCAGTGTCAATGATGCTGATGGCACAACCGCCGTCCGGCGCAGACAGTTGGGTGAGTTTTGATTTATTGTTAACCAAAACCTTTCGGATAACATAGTTGGGATTGTCTTTATAATTAGCTCCCGGCGCATCGCTGTAAATGGTGGCCATGTAGGTTTTGCCGGCATCAAGAAAATCGAACCTGATGCGGGAGGTATAACCATCATAACCGGCCACGTTCCCAACAAACCAGTTGTTTGTGCCTTTGGCTTTGCGGGCTACGGTAATGTATTGGCCGGGCTCGGCTTCCAGGTATTTGCTGTCGTCCCAGTCCACGGCCACATCTTTTATAAACTGGAAAGCATCTGTATGTTTTTTATAATTTTCAATAAGGTCAGCCGCCATTTGCAGGGGGCTGTACATGGTTACGTATAAAGCCAGTTGGTTGGCAATGGTGGCATTAGCATGTGAATGGTTGTTTGGGTTTATCTTGCTTACATCCATTTCAAAAATACCGGGCGTGTAATCCATCGGGCCGCCGATGAGCCTGGTGAAAGGAAGAATGGTAACATGGTTGGCATGGCTGCCGCCAAAAGCCTGGTATTCGGTGCCGCGGGCCGGCCGGGTTTAGAACCTGTGGTATCCATCCCTTACCTTGCAGGCTTTATAAACCTGCAAGCCCTTACACCCTTCCTGTTACTTCCTCAATCACTTTTGGAAAGTATTTATATTCCAGTGCATGAATGCGTTTGGCCAGCGTTTCGGAGGTATCATTTTTATAAACCGGGCAGGTGGTTTGAAAAATGATTTTCCCGTTATCATAAAATTCGTCCACAAAATGAATGGTAATACCACTTTCTTTTTCGCCGGCTGATAAAACGGCATGGTGCACAAAATTGCCATACATGCCTTTACCGCCGAATTTGGGAAGCAGCGCCGGGTGAATGTTGATAATGTTATTGCGGTAAGCATGAATAATGGCCGCAGGTATCTTCCATAAAAAGCCTGCCAGCACAATAAAGTCTATGCCTGCATTTTGCAATTCAGGCACATAACCATCACCCCTGAAAAATCTTTCTTTTTCTATTAATAAAGACGGGATATTATTATCTGCGGCAATTTTAAGAACATCTGCTTTGGCGTTATTGCAAACTATTAAAGCAATGGCAACAGCGGAGCTGCCTGAGAAATATTGAATGATGTTGGCCGCATTGGTTCCGGCGCCCGAAGCAAATATGGCTATGTTCTTCTTTATGGTTGTATTCATCGTGTAAAGCGGTGCAAGATAAATATTCGAAGCGCTTAACTTACATATTCATTATGGTTAAAAAAAATTTTTAATCAGATGTGAATTGTCAGCATCGTGTCATATTTTTGCTGCTGTCGAAGAATTTCCCAACATCGCAACAACCAGATTTTGTGATATGTTCAAACTAAGACGATTAACTACGATAACCGCTCTGAAGAAATATTTATTTTTAATTGTCAGCTTTTCATTTTCCGTATCATCTTTTGCACAGGATGGTAAAGCTTTGTTTACAGCCAATTGCGCTTCCTGCCATGCAATAAACAAAAAGCTGACCGGCCCTGCGCTGGCGGGAGTGGAAGATCGTTGGCCAAGCCGCGATAAGATTCACGACTGGGTGCACAACAGCGCAAAAGTTATTCAAAGCGGCGATCCTTATGCGGTAAACCTCTTCAACGAGTTTAATAAGACACAGATGACTGCTTTCCCGCAGTTGTCTGCAAAAGATATTGATGCCATTCTTGATTATATAAAAACGGAAGCAGGCAAAGCTACGGCAGCCGCAGCAACACCCGCAGCCGGCACAGAAACAACAGAAGATAACAGCGACCAGACTTTAATATTTGGTGTTCTTACCTTAATACTTGCTATAGTTGCTTTCACTTTATTATATATCAATGCCAATCTTAAAAAAATGGCGGATGATAAGGAAGGCATTCCTGCCATGGAGCCTATTCCTTTCTGGAGAAATAAAGCTTACATAACAATTTTTACACTTGTTCTTTTCCTGATTGGCGGTTATTTAATTACAGAAGGCGCTGTAGGCCTTGGCCGCCAGCAAAAATATGAGCCCAGGCAGCCCATTTTCTTTTCACATAAAGTGCATCCCGGTGTAAACCAGATAAACTGCCAGTATTGCCACATTGGTGTTTATCAGGGCAAGCAGGCTACCATTCCTTCTGTAAATATTTGTATGAACTGCCACATGGCCATTAATGAATATAAAGGTGAAACTTTATACGATGCCGAAGGCAATGAAGTAAATGGCACGGCAGAAATTCAGAAATTATATAAATATGCCGGTTTTGAACCTGGCAAACCCTGGGATGCCAGCAAAGCCAAGCCAATTGAATGGGTGCGCATACACAACCTGCCTGACCATGTGTACTTTAACCACTCACAGCACGTAAATGCCGGAAGGGTTCAGTGCCAAACCTGTCATGGCGAGGTTACCAGCTACAACGAAATGTTTCAGTTTGCACCGTTAAGTATGGGCTGGTGTATAAACTGCCACCGCACCACAAAAGTGCAGTTTAATGAGAACGGCTTTTACAGCATGTATGAAAAATACAAGGAAGACATTAAGAACCACAGAATGGACAGTGTAACGGTAAAGGATATCGGTGGCGCTGAATGTCAGAAATGTCACTATTAGCCCCATCTCCGCCACGGCGGAGAGTAAGGCAGAATGAATAATAATTTAGATTGAAAATAATAGAGTAATTAATAATTTTTTAATTTCTTAATTCCCCTTTAGGGGACAGGGGTTTATGGAGAAAAAGTACTGGCAAAATTTTGGTGAACTGAATGATAGCGAAGCTTCAAAAAAAGCTGCGGAGAATGAGTTTCGTGAAGAATTGCCTTTTGAACTTTCAGATAAATTATTCAAAGCGCCTACCCAAAGAAGGGATTTCTTAAAATACCTCGGCTTTAGCACTACAGCGGCTATGATTGCTGCCAGTTGCGAGCTGCCGGTGAGAAAAGCTGTTCCCTTTGCCAATAAGCCGGAAGATATAGTGCCGGGCGTTGCCAATTATTACGCCACTACGTATGTGCAGGATGGTGAAGCTATAAGTGTTTTGGCCAAAGTGAGAGACGGCCGCCCTATAAAAATTGAGGGCAACAACCTTTCTCCGTTAACCAATGGCGGTACGTCTGCCAAAGTACAGGCTTCTGTTTTGGGTTTATATGATACGGCAAGGCTGAAATACCCCACAATTGACGGCAAGGAAGTTACCCTTGAATATATTGACCAGGCTGTAGGAACAGCTTTGGCCGGCTTGGGCGGTGCACCTGTTGTATTGCTTACCAGTACAATTAATTCGCCTTCAGGGCTCGAAGTTATAGGCCAGTTCCTGGCAAAGTATCCAGGCAGCCGGCATGTGATATATGATGCCGATTCTTATACCGGGTTATTACTGGCCAATGAAGCCAGTTATGGCAAACGCGCTATTCCTTCTTACAATTTTGCCAAAGCAAAAGTAATAGTAAGCCTTGGTGCAGATTTTCTCGGTACCTGGTTAAGCCCGGATGAGTTTGCCCCGCAGTATGTTACAGGAAGAAAGATAAATGAGAAGAACCCTGTAATGAGCAAACATTACCAGTTTGAATCTATTTTAAGCCTTACCGGTTCCAACGCAGATGAACGTTACATGCACAAGCCCTCTGAAAGCGGTGCTGTGGCTGTGGCTTTACTGAATGCTTTAACGGGTGAAGGCACTGCCAATATAAGCGATGCCAAATTGAAAGCCGGCATTGCCAAAGCTGCAAAAGACCTTAGTGCCAGCCGCGGCGCTGCATTGGTAGTTAGCGGCAGCAACGATCCTAATGTGCAGCAGGTTGTAAATGCCATCAATAATGCAATTGGAGCAAATGGCAATACGATAGACTGGTCTTCTGTTAATAAAAGCAAGGCCGGTATTGATGCAGACTTTGCAGGCCTCGTAACTGATATGAATGCAGGTAAAGTTGGTGCGCTGGTTATTATCAGCTCAAACCCTGCTTATACCTGGAATAATGCAAAGGCTTTTGCTGATGGATTAAAGAAAGTAAAAGTTGCGGTTTCATTGAACCCTAAAAATGATGAAACAACACAGCTTTGTAAATATGTAATCCCGGATCATCATTATCTCGAAAGCTGGGGCGATGCCGAGCCAAAATCCGGTTTTGTATCATTAATGCAGCCAACTATCAATCCATTGTTCAAAACCCGCCAGTGGCAGGATACATTGTTAAAATGGGTTGGCGCTGCTTCTGATTATCATACTTATTTCAAGAATTACTGGCTTGGTAAACTGGGCAACGAAACCGCCTTTGACAAAGCCTTGCAGGCTGGTGTAATTGGTAATATAGCTGCAAGCACTTCTGTTGTATCTGCCATAGCCGATACATTAACCGCACCTGTTAAAATACTTACAGGCGGTACAGCCGGTTTTAATAATGCTGGCATTAGCGGCGCCCTTACAGCCATAAGCAATGCGCCAAAAGGCGGAGAAACAGAACTGGTATTGTATAAAAAGGTTGGTATTGGCATTGGCGAAGGCTCCGGCAACCCCTGGCTGCAGGAATTGCCCGACCCGGTAACAAGGTCAACCTGGGATAACTATGTTATTATTTCGCCTGCTATGGCAAAAACATTATTGGATATTGATTTAACCAATAACGGCCAGGCTGATGCGTATGAAGTGCACCCCGCAAAACATGTTGTAAAAGTTACTGTAAAAGGGAAAGACCCTGTGTCTTTGCCAATATTGATTATACCCGGCGTTCACCCCAATACAGTTGGTATTGCAGTTGGTTACGGCCGCACTGATAAACTCGGAAAAGTTGCTGAAGGTGTTGGGAAAAATGTTTTCCATCTTGCTTCTTTTAACGGCATAAGCGTAAGTTTTGAAGCCACTGCTGTTAAGGTTGAAAAAACAGGCGACACTTACGATGTAGCGCAAATTCAAACCCACGATATTTATGTAACTTCTACCGGCGACAGGGCTGATGTAATGAAAGAACTTACATTGGCAGCGTTTAAAAAAGACCCGGAAGAAATTTTGAACGACAGGGAGCATGAAGCCAAACCTTATGGTGGCTTGGATAATTATGAAAAACAAGGCACCATTTATCCTTATTATGACAAGCCCGGCATTCACTGGGGCATGAGCGTTGACCTGAACAGTTGTGTTGGCTGTGGTGCCTGCGTGGTAGCCTGCCACATAGAAAATAATGTTCCTATCGTTGGCAAGAGCGAAATAAAGCGCTTTCACGATATGCACTGGCTGCGTATTGACCGCTACTACAGCGGCGATATGGAAAACCCGCAGGTTGTATTCCAGCCTTTAATGTGCCAGCATTGCGATAATGCACCTTGCGAAAACGTTTGCCCGGTAAGTGCAACCAACCACAGCAGCGAAGGCATTAACCAAATGGCATATAACCGTTGTATCGGTACAAAATATTGCGCAAATAACTGCCCGTATAAAGTACGCAGGTTTAACTGGGCTGATTATAACGGAGCTGACAGCTTCCCGGATAACCAGAACTTTAGCGGCGTAGGCAAGCTTGATCCGGCCGTGCATGTAATGAACGAAGACCTTACAAGAATGGTATTGAACCCTGATGTAACGGTAAGGTCCCGCGGGGTTATGGAGAAATGTTCTTTCTGCGTACAGCGTTGCCAGGAAGGAAAGCTTACAGCCAAGAAGGCAAGCAGGCCTTTAAATACGGCTGAGTACACATTGGATAATACGCCTGATGTGCAAACTGCCTGCCAGCAGGCCTGCGCTACCGGCGCCATTGTTTTTGGTAATGCAAATGATAAGAACAGTGCAGTTTCAAAAGCACGTGAGGAAAATAAACTGAGATTATTCCACTCGCTTGAGCAATTGCATGTATTACCTAATGTAAATTACCTGGCAAAAGTGCGTAACAGGGAAGAAGAAGTAAGTGCCCGGCACGAAGGTTAACTGATGATATTAATTGTTGCAGCTGAAGTGTTGCGACGCAACAAAAGCTTGATTGAAATACCGCTGCCCATAACAAAAGAAATATTGCGGTATTCATTGAGGCCTTTGAAAAATATTGTGAACGAAATAATTACAACTGCCGGTATCATAAAAAATACCCGGCGATAGCCAAAGGCAAAAACGAAAAAGGTATGTCATTATTAAGATACGAATCACAACAACGGGAGCCGCTGATTGACGGAAACAAGACCTACCACGATGTTACCGAAGATATTTGCCGCCCTATTGAAGGCAAGCCGGGTAAATTGTGGTATGTAGGATTTTATATTTCAGTTGCTTTATTGTTGTTTGGTATTTATAGTGTTTACCGTGAAGTGGTGTACGGTATTGGCCAGTGGAATGTAAACCACACCGTAGGCTGGGGCTGGGATATTACCAATTTCGTTTGGTGGGTAGGTATTGGTCACGCCGGAACATTGATCTCCGCTATCCTTTTACTGTTCAGGCAAACCTGGCGTAACGCTGTAAACCGTGCAGCCGAAGCCATGACAATATTCGCTGTAATGTGCGCCGGCCAGTTTCCGGTATGGCACATGGGCCGTGTGTGGAATGCGTTCTTTGTGTTTCCTTATCCAAACTCCCGCGGGCCGCTTTGGCCAAACTTCGCTTCCCCGCTGATGTGGGACGTATTTGCCATCTCAACTTATTTTACCGTATCTCTTTTGTTCTGGTATTCAGGTTTAATCCCTGATTTCGGAACCATCCGCGACAGGGCAAAAACCAAATTCCGCAAATGGTCGTATGGTATTGCTTCTTTCGGCTGGTCTGGTTCAACCAAACACTGGCAACGAATTGAATCTTTAGCACTGGTACTTGCAGGGTTGTCAACACCGCTTGTACTTTCTGTGCACACGATAGTATCTTTTGACTTTGCCACTTCAGTTATACCGGGCTGGCATACCACTATCTTTCCGCCGTATTTTGTTGCAGGCGCTATCTTCTCAGGGTTTGCGATGGTGCAAACGCTGTTACTGATTGTAAGGAAGGTATTAAACCTGCAGGCTTATATTACAATGGGCCATATTGAAGCGATGAACAAGGTAATTGTACTTACCGGTTCAATAGTTGGCTGCGCCTATCTTACTGAATTGTTTATGGCATTCTACAGCCAGAACCAATATGAAAATTATGCTTTCTTTTATAGCAGGGCTAACTTCTTCAGCCCTTACGGCTGGAGTTACTGGGGCATGATGTTTTGTAACGTGGTTTCCCCGCAGATATTCTGGTTCAGGAAAATGCGCCGTAACCTTTGGGTAACCATGTTCCTGAGCATAGTGGTTAACATAGGTATGTGGTTTGAGCGTTTTGTGATTATCGTTACCTCTTTGTACCGCGATTACCTGCCATCTTCCTGGGGTTATTATTACAGCCCTACTATATGGGAAATTGGGTTCTACGTTGGTACATTTGGCCTCTTCTTTACATGTTTCTTCCTGTTCTCCAAATACTTCCCTGTAATAGCTATTGCAGAGGTTAAACAAATATTGAAAGTTTCCGGTGAAAGCTATAAAGATAAAATGGAGAAACAGGAAGAAGAAACCGTTGAAGAATTTGTACACGCAGCAGCGCATTAAGCCCCCATCCTCCTGAAGGGGGTATGGATGCGGCTTTTAAATAAAGTAGATTGATTAAAAATTATTTATGAACTTTAAATACCCCTTTAGGGGTTAGGGGCATGGCAAAAAAGAAATTTGTTGTAGGCAGTTTTGATGATGAAAATGTTTTATTTCCTGCAGTAAAAAAGGTTCGCCTTGCCGGATATAAAATACACGACGTATATACACCGTACGCCGTGCATGGGCTGGATCATGCACTGGGTTTGCGCGAAACAAGCTTGCATACAGCAGGGTTTATTTATGGCATTACAGGTACATCTGTAGCTTTAGGTTGCATGAGCTGGATCTTTACCAGCGACTGGCCTTTGAATATTGGCGGCAAGCCGCATTTTCCCCTGCCTGCATTTATACCTATTACATTCGAAACAACCGTATTGATGTCTGCAGTTGGCATGGTACTCACTTTTTGTTACCTGTGCCAGTTGGCGCCTTTTGTAAAAAAGCATCATTTTAGTGCAAGGGCTACTGACGATCATTTTGTAATGGTGATTGAATGTACTTCTAAAACCAATGTTGAAGATTTGAAAGCCTTTCTTTCCAATGCCGGCGCTTTTGATGTAAATGTGCAGGTAGCCGAAGACGGCTGGTGGCTGGGCACTTATGATAAAGAGCAGGTATTAATAAAAGATGAACCGACTGTAGCTTAAACAATAATTACGATGAAAATCAGATTGATCATATTTTGTTTGTCCGCAGGTTTAGTAATAGCCGGTTGCAGCGATGTGCGCCGCGATCCGGGCCGTGTTTATGTACCGGATATGGGGCCAAGCCGGGCGTATGAAACGTATGATGCGCTTGATTCCAACAAGTTCACCCAAAACCTCGGCGAACTGGGCCGTAAAATATTTTATAACCATACACCGGTTGCAGGAACTGTTGCAAGAGGGGAAGAATTACCTTTTATGCTTGCCAAAGATGCAGCTGGCGATACAACAAATTATGTAGCATCAAAACAGATTGAAAATCCTGTAAAATCGCTTGATTCTGTTGCTATGAAAGAAGCAGAGCGTTTATACCTGATTAATTGCGGTATTTGCCACGGCGCAAAACTGGATGGCAACGGGCCATTATATAAAGATGGCAATGGGCCTTTTCCGGCAGCGCCTAAAAATTTTATAGGTGATCAAACTATGATAAATATGCCTGCAGGACAAATGTTTTATTCCGTAACTTACGGTAAGAATTTAATGGGTTCTTATGCTTCCCAGTTAACAAGGACGCAACGTTGGGAAATAATTGCATACATTAAATCGAAACAGGCAAAAGACCTTGCTTCAAAAGCCCCGGCAGCAACAGATAGCACTACAAGTAAATAAAGTTAGAGATTGATAAATTAAGTATAATGGCATCAATTAAAGAGCAATTCGAAATTCCTTCAAAAATGAAAACCTGGTCAATGGTATTAATTGCCATTGGCGTAATTGCTTTCATTCTTGGATTAATTACAAAAGGCGTGAGTGATGATGAGCATGAAAGGGCAATTTTCGCCGGCACACTCATGTACAACAGCATATTCTGGATGCTGATATGCAATGCGAGCATGTTTTTTATATGTGCTGTTACATTGGCTATGGGCGGATGGAATGTTGTAATAAGAAGGGTGCCTGAAGCCATTTCTACACTGGTGCCTGTATTTGGAACAATTACACTGGTTATATTTATTTATGTTATAGCAATAGACCATAACCATGGTGTTTATCACTGGCTGGATAAAGAAGCCGTTGCACATGATAAAATACTGCAGGGCAAAGCCAGTTTCTTAAACCCTGGTTTCTTTTTGGTATGGACAGTTCTGGCAATTGGCTTCTGGAGCCTGCTTGGTCACCGCATGCGTAAATTGAGCAGCGAAGCAGATAACGGCCCAATGGACTATGAAGCCGGTAAAAGATATATCTGGCGAAATACAGTTACTGCCTCCCTGTTTATTGTATGGTTTGCTTTAACGGTAGCTTCTACTGTGCCCTGGTTTTGGATGATGAGCCTTGACCCGCACTGGTACAGCACCATGTATAGCTGGTACACTTTTGCAAGCTCTTTTGTAAGCGGCATGAGTTTAATAGCGCTTTGGATAATCTATCTTAAAAATAAAGGTTACCTTGAATATGCCAACCAGGAACATTTGCACGACATTGGAAAATTCATGTTTGCGTTCTCCATATTCTGGACTTACCTGTGGTTCTCGCAATATATGTTGATATGGTATGGCAATATCCCGGAAGAAACGGTTTATTTTAAACACCGTGTACAGGGCGCTTACAAAGGCATATTCTTTATGAACCTTATTATAAACTTTGTTTGCCCGCTGTTAATACTCATGAAACGGTCGGTTAAAAGAAACTATACGCTGATGACGTTCATGGCAGTAATGATTATTTTCGGCCACTGGATAGATTTTTATCAAATGGTTATGGGCAGCATTCGTAAAGATGATGCTTCTTTAACGTGGTTGGATTTTGGGATTGCAGCATTATTTATCGGGTTAATGATCCATTTTACATCCAGGGCTTTGGCTAAGAAACCCTTGTTGGCGAAATACCATCCGTTTGTAAAAGAGAGTATTATACATCATACATAATAGAATAGACTTTAAACAGAAACAGTATCATGTCAATGTTTTTTACCATAGCGGTTATAGTTTTAGTGTTTTTAATAATATTTCAAATTGCTAAAGCTAGCGAGTATGTTTCAGTTATAAAAGGTGAAGCCAGGGCAAGAAAAGAGCAGAATAAAGTAAACGGCTTCTTAATGATCGCTTTTTTAATAGCGGGCCTTATAGGGGTTTACCTGTGCAACAAAGCGCTTTTCCCAAAAACCTTACTTGCGCATGAAGCAGCAAGCGTACAGGGCGAAAAAGTTGATACCATGCTTTGGATGACCCTGATTATTACCGGTACCGTATTTTTTATTACCCAGATATTGCTTTTCTGGTTCAACTTTAAATACCAGGAAAGCGATAAGCGCAAATCGTATTATTTCACACACAGCAATAAGCTTGAATTGCTTTGGACCGCAGTACCGGCTATTGCAATGACCGGGTTGGTTGTATTTGGATTGAAAAACTGGTATTCTTTTACCGGTCCTGCGCCTAAGGAAGCTTTACAGGTAGAAATTACCGGTAAACAATTCGGATGGATTTTCCGTTACCCCGGCATTGATAAAACATTTGGCAAAAAATATTATAAGCTTATAGACGACGCCAACAGTAATTCACTGGGGCAGGATTGGAAAGACAGCAAAAATTTTGATGATGTTGTTGTTTCCCAAACCATGTATTGTGTAAAGAATAAACCCGTTCAGCTTGTTATTTATTCAAGGGATGTGATACATGATGTGGGTTTAAGTGAGTTTCGCTTAAAGCAGGATGCTGTGCCCGGTACGCCAACCACTTTATGGTTCACACCAAAATTCACTACCAAAGAAATGAAGGAAAAATTAGGAAATCCTGATTTTCAATACGAAATTAGCTGTGACCAGATGTGCGGTAACGGCCACTACTCCATGAAAGGCGTAATAGAAGTAGTAACACAGGAAGAATATGATGTTTGGCTTGCCCAGCAAAAACCTAATTATTTTGCTGCTTTTCCTGATAAAGACCCTTCCAGTCAAAAGCCTCAGCTGCCTGCTGCCGATAGCACAAAAACTACGGCCTCTGTGAAAGCGGAAGCGGTAAAAACAAAAATGTAATTAGAATTATATAAAATCAATATAGATTATTATGAGTAACGAAGCATCAATGCACACAGAAACAGGGGTAAATGTTCCGGTGGAAGTGCATCATCATGACGAGCATGTGCACCATCACCATCATGAAAGCTTTATTACTAAGTATGTATTTAGCCAGGACCATAAGATGATTGCCAAGCAATTTCTTATTACCGGTATGGTATGGGGTATTATTGGCGGGTTAATGTCTGTATTGTTCAGGCTGCAGTTGGGTTATCCTGAACAAAGTTTTATGTGGCTGCAGGATTTATTTGGCAAATGGTGGTTTGAAAACGGGCACCTTACGCAGCAGGCATATTATGCTTTGGTTACAACACATGGAACTGTATTGGTTTTCTTTGTATTAACAGCCGGCTTAAGCGGGACTTTTGCCAATCTCCTTATTCCTTTGCAGGTTGGGGCCAGGGATATGGCTTCTCCTTTAATGAACATGCTTAGCTACTGGTTCTTTTTCATTGCCAGCATGGTAATGGTATCAAGCATATTTGTTTCAACAGGCCCATTCAGCGGTGGCTGGACGGCTTATCCGCCGTTAAGTGCCTTGCATGATGCTTCTCCCGGCTCCCAGCATGGTATGGATTTGTGGCTGATTGCCATGGCGCTGTTTGTTGTATCGCAGTTGTTTGCCGGGCTTAACTATATTGTTACTGTGTTGAATATGCGTACCAAAGGCATGAGCATGACGCGCCTCCCGCTTACGATCTGGTCATTGTTTTTTACAGCAGTTTTAGGTGTGCTTTCATTCCCTGTGCTTTTATCCGGGTTTATACTGCTTATATTCGATCGTAATTTTGGCACGAGCTTCTATCTTTCAGACATATTTGTTGCAACAACGAATACAGCCCTGCCAAATGAAGGCGGTAACGCTATTCTTTTCCAGCATTTATTCTGGTTTCTTGGCCACCCGGAAGTATATATTATATTGTTGCCGGCACTGGGTATGGTATCAGAAATTATATCAACCAATGCACGCAAGCCGATATTTGGTTATATGGCCATGGTGGCTTCGTTGTTCGCAATTGCCATACTTTCATTCCTTGTATGGGCGCACCACATGTTTGTAAGCGGTTTAAACCCGTTCCTCGGTTCCATATTCGTATTGCTTACATTGTTAATTGCGGTGCCGTCAGCTATTAAAGTATTTAACTGGCTTACTACGTTGTGGCGGGGAAACATACGGTTTACACCGGCTATGTTATTTGCCATCGGCTTTGTGAGCTTATTTATTTCCGGTGGTTTAACCGGTATCTGGTTAGGTAATTCAGCATTGGATATTCACCTGCATGACACTTATTTCGTAATTGCGCACTTTCATATTGTAATGGGTGTGGCTTCTATGTTCGGCATGTTTGCAGGTATTTACCATTGGTATCCTAAAATGTATGGCCGTTATCTCAATAACACACTTGGCTATATCCATTTCTGGATCACGATCATCGGCGCTTACCTTATCTTCTGGCCGATGCACTATGAAGGCCTTGCCGGTATGCCGCGCCGCTATTACGACTATTCAACATGGGTAAGTTTTAACCAGTTCGGCAACTTAAACAGGTTTATAAGCACCGTGGCTATGATTGTTTTTGCCGTGCAGTTATTGTTCCTTTTCAATTTCTTTTATTCTATTTTTAAAGGAAGAAAGGTTACCGTGCAGAATCCGTGGAGCTCAAATACACTGGAATGGACTACACCAATCAATCCCGGACATGGCAACTGGCCCGGGGAAATACCTGAAGTGCATCGCTGGGCTTATGATTATGGTAAGGATGGCCGTGAATTCATTCCGCAAAATGTGCCTGTGGCAGAAAATGAGGCATTGCATTAATATTTTTCAAACATTATATTATGTCCCGAAAATTTCTTCGGGACATTTTTTTTATCAGACATTTGCCCCGTGAAAAACAGTACGGTCTCTTCATACAATATAGTTGCAAAAGCGAAGGATTATTTTCAGCTTATGAAGTTTACGCTAAGCTTCACAGTTGTTTTTACCTGCGTGTTATGCTATCTCACTTCACCCAATATTATCGAATACAACTGGCTGTATATAATTCTTCTGTTTGTAGCTGGGTTAATGATAACCGGCAGCGCCAACGCCATTAACCAGGCTGTGGAAAAAGATACGGATGCTTTAATGAAACGTACCGCCAAAAGGCCTGTGGCCGCCGGCAGGATGAGCGTAAATGAGGCCTTTACTTTTGCTTTTATTACCGGTACAGCAGGTATTGTGATCATGTATGTGTTTTTTAATCCTGCCTCCGCATGGCTGTCTGTATCCAGCACATTTCTGTATGCCTTTATATATACGCCCCTGAAGAAAAGAAATTCCATAGCTGTTTTGGTAGGCGCATTTCCGGGCGCATTGCCCTGCCTGATAGGCTGGGTAGCTGCAACAGGCATTATCAGCCCGTTTAAAACTTTTACGGTAAACGGTGTAAGTTATTCCAATGCAGCAGGCTGGGCTTTATTCGGCATACAGTTTTTATGGCAGTTCCCGCATTTCTGGGCTATTGCCTGGCTTGCATTTACAGATTATGCAAAGGCAGGGTTTAAATTACTGCCATCCAATGAAGGCCCTACAAAATTTACGGCCCTGCAAAGTGTTTTATATACCATTGCAATGATACCGGTTGGAATGCTGCCGTATTATCTCCATGTAACCGGTATGGTAAGTTTATGGATTGTACTGGCCGCCAATATTTTTCTGTTAATTCAATGCATAAGATTATTAACTGAATTAAATGCCATAGCCGCCAGGCGCGTCATGTTCAGCAGCTACATTTATCTGCCCATCGTCTTTCTCTCCTTACTGGCTGATAAAGTTTGAAATAGTGCGCTTAATCTTCTCTGTTCCTGAACAACCTGAATTGTATTATACCCATGCAAACATATAAAGCGGGAGAAATCAAAAATTCAAAAAGGGCATTGGCTACGTTTCTTATTTTACCGGTAATGCCGCCGGCTATCCAATCGTACAAGCCAATTACCAGCAAGATGAAGATAAAAATGACATGAATAAGATGCCAAACCTGCATCATCCATTTAACGGTAAATTGTTTTAAGGCAAAACTACCTGTTCCATAAATGATCAGTACAAAAAGAAATTTGTTGGCATGTTTCCATTTGCCCGGGATATTTGGTACAGAAGTAAGATCAAAATAAATTCCGTAAAGTATATAAACGAGAATTATTAAAAAAAGGCTGGTAAAAAATATCTGATTCTTATTAAGCTTCTGCATTCTTTCCTGTTTTTTTTGAAAACCAGAGCCAGAGCAGAAAGATAAAAGCATATACAATAAATGTGAAAACAAAGTGATGGGAGAAATCGCCGTAGTTTGGATAATGCATAAAAATCCAGGTTAAACCGGCGCACCTTAAAACATTGATACAGCAAATAAAAATAATGCCGCCTGTTATAAATGCTATTTTCCGCTTCAGGCCTGAGGGATAACAAATAATAAAGCCTGCATATAAAACAAGCAATTCAAGGGCATTGCAAACATCGGCTATTGACAAAACCCTGTGCTGATGATAATATATGGATTCCATGGGCTGTAGTTCAACAAAGCCATTATCGTTATATTCATCTGTTTCAGGTTTAACAGTGAAGTCTTTGGTATTTGTAAGTGTGTTTAATACCCGTGCTGCGTTTATGGCTGTAAAACCGGTAAGCGGTTTATCCAGCGTCCGGGACGGCAGCAAAAATAAGAGGTAAATGGCCTTCCACAGAACAAACAGTAAAAATCCCTTAATTAAAAAGGATTTTACTGTTTGCGGAACCTGGGTGGTTCTTTGATAGTATTTTTTCAATACCATCATGCCTCAGATTCGTTGTTTTTTTTACTGCCTTTGTTAAAAACGCTTTTAGCGCCAAAAGCCGCGCCAGCTGCAATCAAGAGGGATATGCCGCCATCAATGGGGGCTTTTGGATCGCAATCTTGCTGGGAACCGGCTTTTGCAGTTAATGCAAAAAAAGGAGCTGTACAAAGCAACAGAACCGCTACAGGTTTTAATACTTTCATAGAGTACTAATTTAAGTGTTAAATAATGCAAACAAAATAAATATAATTTGATATACGCCCGAAAGAAAAACAGGTGAAGTAGCGATTAGCCCGGGTGAACGCTTTAAAATATTTAAAATACGTTATTTATAATTTACCAGAACCTTACATAGAGTAAAGAAATGATCAATAAGGTAATTACGATCATTGCCAGCACTCCCGGGCTTACCTTAAACATAGCCTTGTCTAATTTTAATGCATGCTGATTCACTTTTGGCCCGCCCAGGCTTATTAATACCATTATGATTACAGTAAAAACAAAGGCCAGCCCCATGCAAATGTGGAAGGGTATTTCATAATTGCCGGCACTGTTTTTATAGGCGGTGTACAGCAATGTATCCGGCCCGAACCAGGATGGCGCATAAACATTAAACAATACCGACAATAAGAAACCAACAATTACACCGGCAACGGCCGCAGCACCGGTAGTGCGCTTCCAGAAAAAGCCGAGTAAAAATATGGCCAGCACACCCGGGCTTACAAAGCCTGTATATTTTTGGATGAAAGTAAAGCCGCCTTCGCCGCCAATGCCTAATGAATCGTGCCAGGTAAGCATGATAGAGATAATAACGGCTGCAAGAATGGTTATACGGCCTGTCCAAACCATTTTTTGTTCAGACGCTTCCTTATTAATATACTTTTTATAAATGTCTAAAGTAAAGATGGTTGATATGCTGTTTGCCTTGCCGGCTAATGAAGCTACGATGGCAGCCGTTAAAGCAGCCAGTGAAAGGCCGATTAAACCATTGGGCAAATAACCAAGGATTGCCGAATAGGCATTATCAGAAACAACCTGACCGTTTTTGCTGTTGGCCAGCATTTCAGCCTGCAATAAACCTTTCTGGTGCAGCACATAAGCCGCAATGCCGGGCAGCATTACAATTACAGGCATCAGTAATTTTAAAAAGCCTGCAAATAAAATACCCTTACGCGCTGTTTCGAGGTTAGCGCCTAATGCACGTTGTGTAATGTACTGGTTACAGCCCCAATAATTCAAATTCACTATCCATATACCGCAGGCATACGATAATAAGCCGGGTATGGTTAAATAATTATCCACTTCATGCTGTGTTGAACCGGCATCAGGCTTTTTAAAGATCATGTGGAAATGGTCCGGTGCATTTTTAATCAGTGCATTAAAGCCGGCAAGCGCATTCTCACCATAACCAAATTCTTTGCTCACCACCGTTAAGGCAACATAAGTAGTGGCAAGCCCGCCAATGATGAGCACAAGCACTTGTATAACATCAGTGAAACCAATAACCTTCATGCCGCCTAATGTAATGAGGATGGCAAAAATGGATAAGGCAATGATGATGATATGAAAATTGTTTTCCGTGCCGCCCGTTAAATTATTAATGGCCACCGCACCGAGGAACAGGATGGACGTAAGGTTTACAAACACATATAAGAACAGCCAGAAGATAGCCATTATCAATGCCACGGTTTCATTGTACCGCGTTTTTAAGAACTGCGGCATGGTATAAATCTTGTTCCTGAGGTAAATGGGTATAAACCATACGGCAACAATTATCAAAGCAATGGCTGCAATCCATTCATAAGCGGCAACTGCAATGCCAATGGTAAAGCCATTACCGCTCATGCCAATAAACTGCTCTGCAGAAATATTGGAGGCAATTAACGACGCGCCGATTGCCCACCAGGTAAGCGAGCCTTCGGCCAGGAAAAAATCATGCGTGGCTGTAACCGCTTTCTTTTTTTTGCGGTAGATATAATAGCCATAGCTGGCAACAATAATGAAATAAATGACAAAGATCAGTTTGTCCTGGAAGAGTAGCTTGCTCATGGTATATTCAATCGTTAAGTAATTGGTTGGTTATAAAATATCAGGAGTGCAATCTAATACAAATACAGTTTACCTGTAATAAACTTCACTCCACCTTAACTGGTTTTTTAGATCGTATAATTTTGTGTTCTCATTTATCAATACATATTCAATATCTGCCATGGCCGCAAAATCTTCCAGATGTTCGCTGGTTAAGTTCTGGCTATAGCAGGTATGATGCGCACCGCCGGCATATATCCACGCTGCACAACCGGTTTTCATATCGGGCATGGGCTTCCATAAAACCCTTGCCACCGGCAGCTTTGGCAATTTATGTTTTGGCTTCGCTGCTTCCACTGTATTCACCAGCATCCTGAAACGGTTGCCCATATCAATGATGGAGGCATTCAATGCAGCGCCGCCATCCACATCAAATACAAGTCTTACCGGGTCTGCTTTGCCGCCAATGCCCAGCGGATGAATTTCGCAGGAAGGTTTTTTATTGGCGATAGAAGGACAGATTTCCAGCATGTGCGAACCCAGCACCATCTCATTGCCTTTTTCAAAATGATAGGTATAATCTTCCATAAAACTGTTGCCGCCTTTCAGGCCATGCGCCATTACTTTCATAGCACGTACCAATGCAACGGTTTTCCAGTCGCCTTCGCCGGCAAAGCCATAGCCTTCGTTCATTAAACGCTGCGCAGCAATGCCGGGCAGTTGCAGCATGCCATGCAGGTCTTCAAACGTATCGGTAAAGCCTTTGAAGTTATTAGCTTCCATAAAAGTTTTCAAACCCAGTTCAATTCTCGCTGCATCTTTTAATGACTGGCGTTGTTTGCCTTTCTTTTTTAATGCATCAGCCAGTACATAACTGTCTTCATATTCCTGTATAAGCTTATTAACATCAGCATCGCTTATGCTATTGATAACTGCAACAAGATCGCCAATGCCATACGTATTTACTGAAAAGCCGAACTTATATTCTGCTTCCACTTTATCGCCATCGGTAACGGCAACATAACGCATGTTATCGCCAAGGCGCAGGAACTTAGCGCCCTGCCAGTCGTGCCAGCCTGCAGCGGCACGCGCCCATGTTTCAATGCTTTTAAAAGTGTCGTCATCTTTCCAATAACCCACTACCACTTTTCTTTCCATGCGCAAACGGCTAACCATAAAACCAAATTCGCGATCGCCGTGGGCGCTTTGGTTCAGGTTCATAAAATCCATATCTATAGAACTCCATGGAATATCGCGGTTAAACTGCGTATGCAAATGCAGCAAAGGCCTTTGCAAAATCTTCAGGCCATTGATCCACATCTTGGCAGGAGAGAAGGTGTGCATCCAGGTAATAATGCCGATGCAATTGGCTGAAGCGTTTGCTTCTTTAATGGCGGCAACAATTTCTTCCGGTGTTTTTACAGTTGGTTTTAAAACAACAGGAAACGGGATTTTTTTAGATGCGTTCATCCCATTCACAATTTCCTGCGAGTGTGCAGCAACCTGCTTTAAAGTTTCTTCTCCGTATAAATGCTGGCTGCCGGTAATGAACCATATTTCAAGGTTTTTTAAATCAATCATCGTTACAATTTTTAGGATATAATTTTTATTTTTTTATTGATGATGCACGCAATAATAAACTGCCATGTGCATTTATTGTGTAGCCGAATTTGTTTTTGAATGTACCTAAATCCTTTCTCTGCCAAAGGTCTCTTAACAGCACATTGCCTTTTAAACCAATACCGGCAAAATCAATGCTGACAGCAGCGGGCTCATCTTTTAAATTGAATAAAGCGATATTTACATCGTTGCTGCCGGCTACATGCGAAACCCATATTGCCTTTGTGCTGTCCATAAAAATACATTGCGGATAAAGGGCGTTTTGATCAACCGAAAGCACTTCTTCATTCATTAATAAGCTGTCATCATACGGCCTGTTTTCAGGCATGTTGCCACCCATCATTAATGGTGACTGATAAATGCACCAAAAAGTAATATGCGTTTTTAATTCTTCATCTGTAAAGCGGCTGTACCGTTCGGGGCCAACCGGGCCGCGTTTTGATAACTTGCCAACCTGCAGCATATCACAATCCGGCCAATGACCAGGGCCGCCAGCGCCCTGCCATTGTTTGGCATAATTCATCATGGCGATTATCTCTTTCCAGTTATCCCAAAAATCATCGGCCATACGCCACATATTGGCAAACTGTTTTACATGCGCTGCATCTGCAACCGGCGTTGCGCCCGGCGATATGCTTAAAACAATTGGCCTGCCGCAATTGTCAATCGCTTTTTTGTAACCTTCAATTTCTGCTTTATGGTAAGGGCGGGAAATATCATCCACTTTTATAAAGTCAACATCCCATGAAGCGTATAATTGAAGCAATGAATTCAAATATTCCTGCGCACCTTTTTTGTTCATATCCAGGCCATACATGTGGTTCATCCATTCGCATTTGGATGTGGTATCGGCAATCATATCGGCTGTAATGCCATCAGCGCCCAGCACTTTTGTTTTTGCCCAAACCGCCTGTCTTGGTATGCCGCGCATAATGTGAATGCCAAATTTTAAACCTAATGAATGCACATAATCACTCAGCGGTTTAAAGCCTTTGTTTTGGAATGAAGAAGGAAACTTTGTTGCCTGCGGCATAAGCCTGCCGTATTCATCCATTGCCAGCCAGGGAATGTATGAACCATCGTACAAACGTTCCTGGAAAGGGTTACCGATTTTGCTGTATGGCGGGTTATCATACGCCCATAAAAAATCAACCACAATATATTGCCAGCCATATTGCTTTAAATGCTGCGCCATATAACCAGCATTTGCTTTCACTTCATCTTCATGCACAGCCGAGCCAAAACAATTATAGCTGTTCCAGCCGAGAGGAGGTTTTGATGCTTGTGTAAAGCCGCTTATGGAGATGAAGCAAAAAAGGAATGTTAGTAGCCTTTTCATTTTTATTTCGTCAAACGTGAATCGTCAAACGTGAAACCTTCGGAATTTGATTTTGTTTGCGTACACGTTTATTATTCTGTTTGTTTTTTTAATTTTTAATGTTAGAATTCAATTTTGAATTTAAGATCATCACGCCCTCGCATTCACGATTAACGTTTGACGTCACGCCTGTCCGTAATAACTGTTTGGCCCATGCTTTCTTTCAAAATGCTTGTTGATTAATGCATCTTTCATGCGTAAAACATTTGTATTAACAGATTCTGTTATGAAAGCCATTTTTGCCAACTGCTCCAGCACGGCACTGTTATATACGGCTTTTGCGGCTGTTTTAGCCCAGGTAAACGGCGCATGATTGCCCACCAAAATCATTTCCACATCAGTATAGCTTAAGTTCTTTTCCCTTAATGCATTGATGATCTGGAAACCTGTCTCGTATTCATAATCGCCTTTAATCATATCATCGCTCATGGGTGCGGCGCAGGGCACATCGGCTGTAAGATGGTCGGCATGCGTGGTGCCGTAAATGGGTATATCGCGCAGGCTTTGTGCCCAAGCGGTGGCATACGTTGAATGTGTATGCACAATACCGTTTATTTTTTCCCAATGCTTGTATAAAACAGCGTGTGTTGCTGTGTCTGATGAAGGGCGAAGACTGCCTTCCACCGTTTTGCCGTCAAAGTCAACAATCACCATTTTTTCCGGCGATAAATCTTCATACGGAACACCGCTTGGCTTAATGGCAAAAACGCTGAGGCTTCTGTCTGCGGCGCTTACGTTTCCAAATGTAAATAATACCAAACCCAAAGCCGGCAACTGCATATTGGCTTCAAAAGCTTCTTCCTGTATGTGTGTGTATTTGCTCATGCGTTTATTTGTTTCGTCAAACGTGAAAACTTCGAAGATTGATTATTGTTGTTGCCCGGCTAAAATATTTTCTTTTGGGCTAAAGCCCTTTATGGGCTTGCTTTTCACTAACCACAGGCTTAAGCCTGTGGTTATATATCTGAAACCTTGCACAATGGGCTTTAGCCCAAGTTATCCGGACAGCAATGATTGATTATTCTTATTAACACGTTTATTAACTGATTGTTTTTTTTAAAAATTGTTTGGATTAACCATTTAAAAAGCGCTTTGAACCGCAACCCATTGCTGCCATGAAAATATGCAGCACAAGTGTTGCGACGCAAGGAACCCTGCCTGACTGTGTCATGCAGGCAGGGATGCCATTTGTTCCTCTGCCGGTAACCAAACAAAAATCAAACAACTTTAGACCTCACCCCAGCCCTCTCCAAAGGAGAGGGAGCCGGAACCCAACCCGGCAAAGGGTTTCAATATGTTACAAATTGTTATACACTTCAAACCTTCACGCCCTTACATTCACGTTTCACGATTGACGCTTCACGTAACCAATCATTTCAATGTAATCAATGTTACGCTCATTGGCTGAAGGTTCACGCTTAAATCATTCCCATTCTTTTTAAAATCACTGAACGCCGCAGGCTTTACCTTATCCGGTTTATCAAATGTATTTACGTCAGCAAAACTCCCGGATGCAAGCACTTGCCCTTCCGCGGCTTTAAATGCAGCGCCACTCAAATCTGCATTCACCGTTATTTTATTTTTTGGATCAATGTTCACCAATGTTATATGAATAACGCCGTTGCTGTCTTTTGATGCTGATGCATTAACGGCCGGAATACTTTCATTGCCATATTTATAATCAGGGCTGAAAAAGTTTACGGGCAATAAAGTTGCATCCTGGTGATATTTGTACAGATCAAAAACATAGTATGTTGGTGTAAGCACCATTTTCTCTTTTTGCGTAAGCACCAGCGCCTGCAATACATTTACTGTTTGTGCAAGGTTGGCCATTCTTATGCGGTCGCAATGTTTGTTAAAGATGTTTAGTGAGGATGCGGCAATCAATGCATCGCGCAGGCTGTTTTGCTGGTATAAAAATGCCGGGTTGGTGCCAGGTTCCGCATCTGTCCAGATGCCCCATTCATCAACGCACAGGCTCACTTTTTTCCCAGGATCGTATTTATCCATGATGGCGCTGTGCTTATTGATAAGGTCTTCAATATGCAGGCAGTTTTTCAGCCCTTTAAAATATTCATCTTCCTTAAAATTGGTGGCGGCGCCTTTATGTTCCCAATTATTAACGAGGGTATAGTAGTGCATGGAAATGCCCCATAACTGCCCGGGATTTACATTCTTCATGCACACTTCCGTCCAGTTATAATCATCAGAATTGGCGCCGCTCATGATTTTCTTTAAAGGAGTGCCGGGATAGTCAAGGCAAAACGCAGCATAGCGTTTATAGAGGTCGGCGTAATATTCCGGCGTCATGTCGCCGCCACAGCCCCAGCTTTCGTTGCCCACCCCCCAGAAAGAAACTTTGTAAGGGTTCGTATGTCCGTTGGCGCGGCGCATTTCAGATAGAGCGCTTTTACCACCGAAGTTCAGGTATTCAATCCAGTCCATCATTTCACGCGGCGTGCCTGTACCCACATTACCGGCAATGTAGGGCTCGCAGTTTAGCAGGCCGCAAAGCTGCAAAAATTCATCGGTGCCAAAGCTGTTATCTTCAGGCACATTGCCCCAGGTTGAGTTGATGCGCATCGGTCTTTTAGCCACCGGGCCAATGCCATCGCTCCAGTTATACCTGTCAGCAAAACAGCCGCCCGGCCAGCGCAATAAGGGAATATTAATTTCCTTCAATGCATTCACCACATCAAGCCGTATGCGGCCTTGCTTCAGCACGTTTATCGTTGAATCTTCAAGGTAAAAACCATCATAAATACAGCGGCCGAGGTGTTCTGCAAAATGGCCGTAAATAAAACGGCTTATCTTGTCTTTGCCGGCATTGGCATTTACCTGCATGCTTACCGTTTGCTGCGAAAAAGCAGCGATGGAGAGATAAGCAATAAAAAATGTTGCGGCAATTTTTTTCATTGTATAAGCAAGGTTGTTATTGAAAATTGTTTGATTTATTTTTTTGGTTATCAGCCTATGGAACTCCGGTTAAGCTTCCCTGTGAACGCAGTTCGTGCAGGCAGGGTTGTGTCATCTATCCCGATTTTAATCGCGGGCTCCCTTGTACTGCATATTTTTATGGCGGCCGTAGTCCTCAGATTCTGCATTGGTTACTTATTCCGGCCGTATTGCATTTCACATTTTGACCTCACCTAAATCCTTTATGCGCTGCATATTTATTTTTTTAATTGTGCTTATGAATGCTTCGCATTTCCAAAGGAGAGGACTTGCAAACCCCTGATAATTTATAGAAACACGAAAAATAAATACTTCTTGCCCCTCTCAAAAGGAGAAGGGTTGGGGGTGAGGTTAACCTGTCATTCCCTCAACCAGTTTCCCAAACGCTTTATATTTCTCATACCGTTTATTATACACTTCCGCTTTGGCTGCATCGGGAAAATACGCTGTTTCAAAACCGCGGCCCATAGCAGCCATGGCATCTTCCACTTTATCATACAAGCCTGCTGCTGTTGCAGCAAACATGGCTGCGCCTGCGGCGCAGGTTTGTTCGCTTTTATGAATGCGGATGGGCATCTGCATTATATCGGCCATCATCTGCATAATAAACGGCGATTTTTTGGCAACGCCGCCAACACCAATCAAACCCCGCACTTCAATTTTTTCTTCCCTGAACCTTTCTACAATAGCCCTTGCGCCAAAGCAGGTAGCTTCGGCAACGGCTTTAAATAAACGCGGTGCATTGCTGCCTAAACTTAAGCCATAAAAAGCGCCCTCCAGCATTTGGTTAGCATCGGGTGTCCTGCGGCCGTTAAACCAGTCAACTGCCAGTTCATCGTCTTCCTGTACGCCAAGCTGCGCTGCATATTTTGATAGTTCCGCAATCAGTTTGCCTTCACTTTCTTCAATTATTTTTTTGCTTACATCTGCATCTGCAATCTCACTTTGAGCAAGCATTTGTTTCAAAGGCCACATCAGTAAATTCCTGAACCAGGCATACGCATCGCCAAATGCTGACTGGCCTGCTTCCAAACCCAGCATACCTGGAATAACAGAACCATGCACCTGCCCGCAAATACCTTTCACCAAAGTGCCTTGCACATCGGCTTCAGGGGCAACCAATATATCGCATGTTGATGTGCCCATTACTTTGCTTACATAATACGGTTCTATTTGCCCGCCCACAGCGCCCATGTGCGCATCAAAAGCGCCAATGCCAATCACCACACTGGTTGACAAACCCAGCCGTTCAGCCCATTCTTTTGAAAGTGTGCCGGCGCTTTCCGATGCTGTATAGGTTTTATCAAAAAGCCTCGCTGTAAAACCATCGAGCAACGGGTCTAACGATTTAAAAAATTCATTCGGCGGAAAGCCGCCAAATTCCTCTGCGAATAAAGCTTTATGGCCTGCAGAACATATACCTCTTTTCATAGCGGAAACATCATTGCCGCCTGTTAGAAGAAACGGTATCCAGTCGCAATGTTCAGCCAGCGAATAAGCAGCGTTTCTTATACTTTCATCTTCACGCAACACATGCAAGAGCTTTGCCCAAAACCATTCAGAAGAATAAATGCCGCCTACATATTGCAGGTAGTTTACATCAAATTTTTTGGCATGTTCATTTATTTCAGCCGCTTCTTTTACAGCCGTATGGTCTTTCCATAAAACAAACATGGCGTTGGGGTTCTCTTCAAAGCCGGCTGTAAGCGCCAGGGGCATTCCTTCTTTATTTACCAGAACAGGTGAAGATCCGGTAGTATCAACCGATATGGCTTTTATGTTAGCAGCCACATTAGGGCCGGCCTGCAGCAAACATTTTTTAATGGTTTCTTCAAGCCCTTCAATGTAGTCCAGCGGGTGCTGCCTGAAACGGTTTTCAGATGCATCGCAATACAACTGTTCTTTCCAGCGGGGATAATAAAAAACGGCAGCCGCCATTTCTTCTCCTGTTGCTGTATCTACAATTATGGAACGGACTGAATCTGTTCCATAGTCCACACCAATAACATACGAGGTATTTTTATTCATATCGCAAAACCTGCGTTAAGGGAGCAAGATAGGGGATAATGTTTAATTGTCAAAACAACAATTAAAAATTTGTAAATCGTCAAACGTGAAGGCATTGGAATTTGATTATTTATGATAACCTGTTGTTTTTTTTAGTGAAACTCAGAAACCCACCGCCGAAGGCGGTGGTAATGTGCTGCAGGCTGAGACGGAATTGTAGATTTGAAGGATGAGCAAATACAAGAAGCAGTCCCATGTAACTTTATACAACCAATATTTTTTTATACCAAACAAATGGCCCGGGGCATCTGGTTGTTTATTGCAGGTATTGTTATAAGCGAAATTTTATTAATGATGCAGGGGCTTGATGCCATCACTTACACCGGCGTTCCTTATATAAATGAGACGCTGCTGGGCGCTGCAGCCATCATGTTTGCCGGCATGCTGTTATTAAATGCCGGTACTAAGCATAAAAAATATGTGCTTACAAATAGCTAAGGCCTTCAGGGCAAATATTTTTGAGAGCCTATATTTATTGCCCGTTACATTAATGGGGGCCGTGCAGATGGCACTTGTTGTTCCTTTAACCGCTGCTTCCCGCAGTATCTCTCTACATGCGCAGATGCAATAAACTGAAGTGATACATTTAAGGATGCCATTCTTTGCGCAGCTTTTTAATGGTTTCAGTCATTATCTTAATGGCATAATCTATCTGCTTGTCATCCGTAAACCTTCCCAATCCAAAACGAAGGGAATTATTAGCCCGTTCATTACCCATACCCAAAGCTTTCAAAACATACGAAGGTTCAACCAATGCAGACGTACAGGCCGAACCCGATGAAGCGGCGATACTTTTACTGAAGCCTGTTAATAAGCGACTGGCAGAAACGCCTTCAAAATAAAGGTTGGTAACATGCGGCAAACGATGTTGTATGCTGCCGTTCACAAAAACATTATCCAATGGCAGCAAAGTGTTTTCAAAACGGTTGCGCAGTATGCGCAACCGTTCTGCTTCCGCATTCATTTCCATGGCACATAGTTCACAGGCCTTGCCAAAGCCAACGATGGCCGGCACATTCAATGTGCCGCTGCGCATATTATTTTCATGCCCGCCGCCATCCATTTGTGCAATAAGCCTGACCCGCGGATCTTTACGCCGCACATACAGAGCGCCAACGCCTTTGGGGCCGTACATTTTGTGGGCGGAGAAGGAGAGAAGGCTTATATCATCCTGGATTACATTAACCGGAATCTTACCTGCAGCCTGCGCCGCATCACAAAAAAATAAAACGTTATGCTTCTTTGCAACGGCTGCAATTTTTTGTATGGGCTGAATAACGCCGGTTTCATTGTTGGCATGCATTACGGCAATTAAAATGGTAGCGGGTTTAATATGGCTTTCAAGCTCCTCCATATCAATAAGGCCTTCGTTGTTTACAGGAAGATAAGTTATGGCAGCGCCAAGTTTCTCCAAATGTTTGCAGGTGTCTAAAACAGCTTTATGCTCTGTTGAAACAGTAATGATATGATTGCCTTTACTGCTGTAAGTTTCATGCACGCCTTTAAGGGCAAGGTTGATGCTTTCAGTAGCGCCTGAAGTAAAAATAATCTCTTTAGGATGTGAATTAATGAGCGATGCAAGCTGTTGCCGCGCCTGTTCTACTGCCTCTGATGCGGCCCAGCCATACGCATGGGTTCGGCTGGCGGCATTGCCAAATTGCCGGGTGAAATAAGGCAGCATCGTATCAAGCACACGCGGGTCAACGGGTGTGGTGGAATTATTATCAAGATAAACGGGCAACTGCATTGCTGCAAGTTAATACTTATGCGATTGCATATACAATTCAATACCGCTTGCTTAGCCCTGTTTGATCTCATCCTGAATCTCCCGTCTGCCGCCAGAAAGGCTTTCCCGGGAGAAAGGAGCTTTATAAATATTCCTTCAATAAACAAAATGATATCGAAATATAATTGGCTTTATGATAATGGTTTTATACGTGCCTGTTAGTTGCCTTTTCCCTATTATTTTAAACAGGATGTTTGCTATATTGCGAAGCCTGTTTATATGCGAAAAAATTTCTTAACCAGGCTGTTATATGAATAAACAAAAGCTTTTTATTTCAGAAGACTGGGTTGCCGTTATACTCGCGGCCATTATTATAGTTGTTGTTGCAACGGGCATATATCCGGTGCAGGCTGCCAATTACAATTGGGAGAATGCCGGTGAATTATCGTTGCGCATATTTACCGGCGCCAATTTAATGAATGTGCTTTGGCAGTTTGTTTTTGTATTGATCATTGCTGTTGCCGGCGCATGGCTTACGCGTAAGCCTTTACAATATTTCATGGCCACATTTACGCTGGTTTATATTATTACAGTGATCGCTATGATAATAGCAGGCAATGGTTTTGTAAAAACATTGAATCTTGAAACGGTTATATTCAGCCTTGCCATAGGGTTGTTTATTGGTAATATATTTTCATTGCCTCCATGGCTGAAGGAAAGTTTGTCAACGGAACTGTTTGTGAAAGTGGGTTTGGTATTGCTGGGTTGCAGCATCATATTCTCAGATATATTAAAGGCTGGTGTTTTAGGATTGGTGCAGGCTTTATTTGTAGTGGTTGCCGTATGGTATTTTGCTTACTGGGTTTGCCGGAAACTGAAAATAGATAACGAAATGACGATGATGCTGGCAAGCGCCGTTTCTATTTGCGGTGTTTCGGCGGCCATTGCAACGGCAGGCGCTATTAAGGGCGATACTAAAAAGCTGTCGTATGTAATATCGCTGGTACTGGTAACTGCTGTGCCTATGATGATAGCCATGCCCTATATAGCCGCATGGATGGGGCTTTCGCAGGAAGTTACCGGTGCATGGCTTGGCGGCACTATTGATACTACCGGCGCTGTAGTGGCTTCGGGCACCATGGTGGGGGAAACGGCCCTGAAAATAAGCACCATCGTTAAGTTTTCACAGAATGTATTATTGGGCATAGCTGCTTTTGCTATTTCGGTATATTGGACATATTCCAAAGCCGCGGGCAAAGAACAGGAGAAGCCAACATTGAAAACAATATGGGAACGCTTTCCAAAATTTGTAATTGGTTTTATAGCCGCTTCGGTGCTGTTTTCTTTTGTGATAGATGAGGAATTAATAAGCCAGGTAAAAAACCCGCTTAAGCACCTGCAATCTTTATGGTTTGCGCTTGCTTTTACAAGCATAGGCCTGGAAACCAGGTTTTCAGACCTTGCCAATACCAGTAACCGGAAACCGTTGTATGCTTTTCTTATTGCGCAATTATTTAATGTAATATTCACGCTTATCATTGCGCTGTTGCTGTTCAGATAGGCCGCTTTGTTATGCTATCAAATATAAACCAGCCACCGCAGAAGATTTTATTTTCGTATTTGGGTATTAAGGCCAAAGGCAACGGCTTAATCCTGTAAGCGGTGGAAGCGTTCCTGTTATTTTTCGCTGTTCCTGTTTATCCAATCGTATAATTTATATACATCTTCTTTTTTAAATAATTGTGTGCCTGCATTCATAGTGGCGGCGGTGCCGCAGGCCACACCAAAGCGCACCATTTCGGAGAGGGATTTACCCTGTTCAAGCATCCAGGCCATGCCGGCAACCATACTGTCGCCGGTGCCCACGGTCGTCCTTTTTTTTACGGTAGGCGCAGCTATTTTTTCAAGCCTGTCTTTTGTTACCAGCATAGCGCCTGCCGGTCCCATAGATACTACGATCACTTCACACCGGCCGCTGCTGATTAAATGTTTTGCGGCTTCATCCACCTCGCTTAATTCAAGATAAGATTTGCCGGCCAGCGAACATAGTTCAGAGAGGTTAGGTTTTAAAAGATAAACACCTTCCTGCACCGCAAGCCTTAACGGTTCGCCTGATGTGTCGGCAAAAAATTTTATATCTTTTTGTTTTGCGAGTTTTGATAAGCTGGCAAAGAAATTATCGGGCACACCGGGCTGCAGGCTGCCGCTTGCCACCATAATATCAGGAAAAGGATTCAGGGACTGGATGAGGCGCAGAAAATTTTCAATATCTGTTTCCGTAAGCCCCTGGCCCGGCATTACAAAACGGTATTGTGCATTGGATGAAGTTTCCTGTATGGTAATCGCTTCTCTTGTTTCTGAAGCAACGGGCAGGTTTTTGTAAACAATACCTTCTTTATCCAGCAGTTTCCTGAGAACCTCGCCATTGGTGCCGCCAACAGGGAAAACGGCCAGGCTTTTTCCGCCTAATTTTTGAATGGCCTTGCTTACGTTGATGCCTCCGCCGCCGGCTTCAATAGAGACAGGCGAACAACGCAATTTCTTTTCAGGCATTATTTTTTCTACGGAGGCGCTTTTGTCCAAAGCCGGGTTGATGGTGATGGTGGCGATCATGTTTTTGTTTTTAATTCAGCAATTGTTGTTGAGCAAAGCTAAATCAACAGGATTGTGTATAAATATCTGCGTGTTAATTGAATTATTTCGACTTCGATCAATACGAATAGTCTTCGGCTCCGCTCAGACTATTCGCAACCAATCATGCTGAAATAATTATGCCGTTTATTCCATCAAAATATTGAAATTAAGGCCAGCGCTATGGTTGTAAATAGCCATTTGAAAGCTGTGGAAAAATCATTAAAATTTTCATTGCCGCATTGCCCACATGTACCAGGTACGGCGGCCCGCACGCGAAGCGGGCGGGCCGAAGAAGGGGAATGCGAATACACTTATCTCATGATTTGCATTAATTCAGATAACCTTTACTATTGCCAAAGACAGGTTTCATTTACCTTTGCACCAGGTATTATGAACGATCCGCAATTCAATTTTCAGATAAAAAAGAAGATCATCCTGTTTCTGTCTATACTGGTTATTGGTATAATTGTTATTGCAATTTATACATGCAGGCATTAAGAAGGCCCTATGCAATGTCATTAACTTAAGGTTTTTTGGAAAAAGGCTGTTATTTTGTACAGTATAAGATATAAGGGATTATTTTCTTTCAGAATTTACAGACAAGAGCCTATCGGAGATTATTCAAACATTAAATATCAGGACAGAAGATGCAGCATTCAATTGCAAACACAAGGACACAGCAGCGTCCTTTACAAGACATAGGGTATTTAGTTTCAGGGTATTGCTTGTATTTCTGATGCGCAATCTTCAAAAATCTTTACAGCGTGAGATCGCCTGCTTTACAGAGGCCATGGAATCAGAGGGTGGAAGCATACCTGAAGTAAGCAAGGCGGCATTCTGCAAAGCCCGCAGGAAGCTAAATCCGTCAGCATTTGAAGAGTTATGCCAGATAGTATGTGATAAATTTTATGAAACGGCAGACTATAGCCGCTGGCATGGGCTGCGGGTACTGGCTGCTGATGGCAGCACAGCCGAACTGCCCAATAGTAATGAGATAAAGCAGGCGTATGGCGTGTTTAAAACCCGTTCAGATGGCAAAGAAATCTGTATGGGCCGTATGCTTACCCTTTATGATACGCTCAACCACATTACCCTTCATGGTGCATTAGGCACTATGCCATCATCAGAAACGTCCATGCTTTGGAAAGCCTTGCCGGAGCTGAACCTGCGCAGCAATGATGTGTTGGTTTTTGACCGTTACTACGCCGCTCATCTGCTTATGTTTTATCTGGCTCGGCGAGGGGCGCATTTTTGTTTTCGCATGAAAAAAGACTGGTGGAAAGTAATAGAGCAGTTTTACAATAGCGGGGAACAAAGCGGGCTTATAACGCTTACGCTGCCTGCTAAGGATAAGCAGGCGGCAGCAGAGCCCGGCATTACCCAAGCACACATACAGGTGCGCCTTGCCCGTATAGAATTAGAAAGTGGCGAAACAGAAATACTGCTCACCTCTTTTACCAATACCGAAGCCTTTAGTGTGGCTGATCTTAAAGAGCTCTATGGTTTGCGCTGGCCAATAGAGGACAGCTATAAGAGCTTTAAGCATAAAGTGTGCGTAGAGAATTTTTCGGGCAAATCCCGGCGTTCGGTATTACAGGATTTTTATGTGAAGTTGTTTATAATGAATCTACCGCAGTAGCTGTGCGCCCTATTAATGAGGCCTTAAAAAAGGAAGGGGTAAAGGTCAAATACCACCATCAGGTCAATTTTACCGAAGCTATCTTTAGTATGCGCAAAACAGTAGTATCTTTCTTTATAAGCGGCACCATTACACAAGCTGTGAAAAGGCGTTATCGCAGATTATTCAGTTCTACCGAAGCGGTGAGGCCCGGACGAAAATTTAAACGAACAAAGTTCCCAAAGAAAAAATTTCACATGAACTATAAACAAACGTAGAAGCTCTTAAGTTAATGACATTGAGGCGCCCTATGTTTAAAAGGTGTAGCATGGAGAAAACAGAACCGGCAGAGGCTTATTGTTTTTATGTGCGCTTTTTTGCGCTGTGCGAAAAATATCAAAAACCTGATTGTATCAGCGCCTGATTAATGCAAATGCTTTTTTGCCGCCTGTTATAATGGCCATGGCCATTAAGCCGGCAACTAAACCAAATAACAGTTCTTTTATAATTGATGGAATGCCCGGGAACAAGTGGTGGAAATAATCAACATAATGAATAAAGATGCCGCCTGAAACCATTAGTAAAGCAATTGTGCCAACAACGCCTAAGATTTTAATAATAACCGGTAAAGCCCTTACTAATAAATTTCCCAGTTTTGATAAAAAGCCTTTGCTGCCTGCATGCCTGATAAGTTTATACCCGGCATCGTCCATTCTTACAATAAGCGCTACAATGCCATATACGCCAATGGTGGCTAGCAGGGCAACTATGGCAACTGTTACTGCCTGAACGGCTAAGCTTTTATCTAAGACAGTTCCCAACGCAATGATCACGATCTCTATAGAAAGAATGAAATCTGTTGATATGGCCGATTTGATTTTGGCTTTTTCTGCATCACTGTTGTTTTCTTCTTTTTGCTTCATCACTTCATGGGCTTTTGCAGGACGGTGAAAAAGAAATTCAATAATTTTTTCAACGCCTTCATAAGCCAGGTATAACCCGCCTGCAATCAGTATCAGTTTTATGGCTGCAGGAAAAAAGATATTGAGCATGATGGCTATGGGAATAATGATCGCCTTATTCAGCAAAGAGCCTTTGGTGATGGCCCATAACACAGGCAGTTCTCTTGAAGACAAAAAACCGGTAGCTTTTTCTGCATTAACGGCCAGGTCGTCGCCCAGTATGCCTGCTGTTTTGCCTGTAGCCACTTTGCTTGCCGCCGCCACATCGTCCATTAACGCTCCTATATCATCCAGAATTGCGAAAAAGCCTGATGCCATACTTGTATGTATTGATAAAGGCGTAAAAATATCAATTTAAGGCATGGCTTGCTTTGCGAATGTTGATTGGTGAATTTTTAAAACATACCGGCCTGACGCCTTTGAGGTCTTCAAAAGCGTCAGGCCGGTACCGGGAACATTATTTGAAGCCTGAGAAGCTGTCTAGAAATGATTTCAGGAATTTTGTATAGTAGCAAAAACAGCTATTTTTTATTGGCTTTGACATCAAATTCAGCGAAATCATCCAATTTTTTCTATTTAAAAATGGCAATGGTGATTG
>NZ_JASGEX010000045.1:0-9083 GCF_047606085.1 Parafilimonas sp. | reverse complement strand
AGTTGCAAAGAAGAAGCACACACCCACTAAAAAAACATTCAGAGAAACTGTAGAAGACACCATGAAAGAAATTCAAAGAAAAATAACACTTGTGAAAGCCTTTTTTAATGAACCAAATGTCGCCTATCCTAAGGAATAGTTAGTAATGATTTGCAGAAAGAATTAAAGATATGACCCAAGATGAAATTTTGGTTATTCTAAAAAAAACAAACCATTTCTTCAAAAGAATTATGGTCTGGAGCGCATTGGCCTTTTTGGCTCTTATGCAAGGGATAATTTTAATGATGATAGTGATGTAGATATTTTAATTGAATTAAGGGAACAGAAATACGACTATTGGTTTGCCATTAAGGATTTTTTGGAGAATTCATTAAACAAAAAGGTTGATGTAATTACAACAGGATCACATTTAAAGAAATTTTTTCTTGATACAGTTCATAAAGAATTGATTTATGTATGACAAAGAGTTTATACAAAAAATCTTTATGAATATCCAGGAGCCTGCTGATATCATTATTACAAGATTTAAAAAAATCCCATCTCCGGAAGATTTTATTAAAAGTGACAATGGACTTGAAACGCTGGATTCGATTTCAATGAGGCTACAGTTTATAGGCGAATCCCTTAAAAAGATAGAAAAAATTAATAAAGATATTTTCGATCAATACCTTGGTATGGAATGGAAGAAAATCATCAACCTGCGTGACTTTATCTCACATCATTATGATATGCCTAATCATGAAATTGTATTTGATATTTGCGATAATCATATTCCTCCATTGCAGTTGCAGGTTACACAAATTATTACAGATTTGAATAACGGTTAACTTTCCGTAATGCTTTATACGTAAAACACACCGTATTTTTGCCGCCCATGAATGAAGCAGCGCAAAAATATGAAGCGGTTATAGGGCTTGAAGTGCATGCACGGTTATCTACCAAAAGCAAATTGTTTTGCAGCGATGCCAACAGCTACGGCGCTGCCCCCAATGAAAATGTTGGCGTAATTACCCTGGCGCATCCGGGCATTTTACCTAAAACAAATAAGAAGGCCGTTGAATACGCTGTGATGACGGGCCTTGCCTGCAACTGCAGTATCAATCAAAAAAATTATTTCGCCCGCAAGCATTATTTCTATCCCGATCTGCCAAAAGGTTTTCAAACTTCACAACATACGGTTCCTATATGCGGGCCCGGCTTTGTAACGATAAGAACTTCGGCAGGAGAACGCCATGTAAAGCTGCACCATATTCACCTGGAAGAAGATGCAGGCAAGAGCATTCACGATATGGATGAAGATTATAGTTACATAGATTTAAACCGTGCCGGCACACCGCTTATTGAAATTGTTACCGAGCCTGATATGCATTCTGCCGAAGAAGCCGGATTATTTGTAACTGAATTAAGAAAACTTGTGCGATGGATAAACGTTTGCGATGGCAATATGGAAGAGGGCAGCCTGCGCTGCGATGCCAACGTTTCCATTCGTTTAAAAGATGAAATAAAACTGGGCACCAAGGTGGAAGTAAAAAACCTAAACTCTATACGCAACGTAAGAAAGGCTATTGAATTTGAGATTGACCGTATGATTGGCCTGCTTGAAAAAGGTGAAAAGATTTATCAGCAAACAAGAAGTTTTGATGCTTCGAATGATACCACGTTTGCCATCCGCGAAAAAGAGGAAGCGAACGATTACCGCTATTTTCCCGAGCCGGATCTGCCGCCGCTGAACTTAAGCGAAGATTGTCTTACCCGCATAAAAAATAATTTGCCGGCATTGCCGCAGGCCTTGTATAAAAAGTATCAAACTGAATTTGGCTTGAATGAATATGATGCCGCACAGCTTACGCTGGAAAAAGAAATTGCTGATTATTTTGAATCGGTTATTCAGCACACAACTAATTACAAAGCTGCCGCCAACTGGATAAACGGCCCCATAAAACAACTGGTGAACGAAGAAGGTATTTCTTTAAGTGCTGTTCCGGTTAGCAGGCTTGCAGAAATGATTGGAATTGTTGATAAAGGAGAAGTTAGTTTTTCGAATGCAGCATCAAAATTATTGCCCGCTATTCTAAAGAACAGCGCTGAAAGCATTGCGGCGCTTGCATTGCAGCTTAACATTATTCAAACAAACAATACCGATGAACTGCAGCAATGGGTAAATGCAGTTATCAGCAAAATGCCCGAAAAAGTAGCTGAATACAAAAAAGGCAAAAAAGGATTGATAGGTTTATTTGTGGGAGAAGTAAAAAAATTAAGCAAGGGAAAGGCAGACCTGAAAACGGTTACACAATTGCTGGAAGAAGCATTGAAGCTGCAGGGTTCTTAAATCTGCTGTATTTTTTAATTATTAATTTTAATGTTTAATTGAATACAATGAAATATCTGATCGTAGTTGCAGTTTCGCTGGTTTTGTTTGCAGGATGCAAAAATGGCGGCGAAAACTTTACAGTGAGCGGCAAAATAACAAACCCATCGGCAGACAGCATTTATCTTGAAGAGCTTTCTTATACCACACCTGAAACGAAAAAACTTGATTCAGCTAAAATTGATAAGAACGGCAATTACACGTTGAAAGGAAGTTCTGCCCAGCAGAATTTGTTCATGATTGGATTTAAAGATAATCCTGCCGTTATTTTGGTGAACGATACAAAGGATATCAAGATAGATTTTGAGCCCAACGGCCTTCAGTTTCCCGAAGTGAAAAGCTCCGATGCAACAAAAGAACTGTATGCTTTTATAAAAGATTATTTTCAAAAAGATTCTGCGCTGGCCGTTATTTACCAGCAATTAAATGCGCTTACAGAAGAAACAGCAAAAGACACGAACTATGTGCGAAACCTGCGACAGGACTACACAACCCGCATAAGCGCACTGAGCAGTTTGCTTTCCGCCGCCATAAACCGTTCCAAAAATCCGGCTGTTATTTGTTTTGTGTTAGACAGGGCCAAGGGCGCCATAGCCCCGCAGGATTTATCGGCCCTGGCAGAAAGTGCGGCCAAACGTTTTCCACAGCACACAGGCCTGGCCAGCTTTAAAACAGAGCTTGCCAAACAGGTTAATCCAAACGCAAATTACCCATTGCTAAACCAGCAGGCGCCGGATTTAACAATGGCATCTCCCGATGGCAAAAAAATCAGCGTCAGCAATTACAAGGGCAAATATTTGCTGGTTGATTTCTGGGCCAGTTGGTGCGCGCCATGCCGTCAGGAAAACCCCAACGTTGTGGAAGCTTACAATAAGTTTAAAAACAAAAACTTCGATATTCTCGGCGTTTCGCTGGATGATGATAAGACCGCCTGGCTCAAAGCCATACAGGACGACCATCTTGCCTGGACGCATATAAGCGATCTTCGATCGCCCAGCGCAGCAGCTTCACTGTATCATTTTGACGGCATTCCGTTTAATGTTTTAATTGACCCGCAGGGAAAAATTATTGCATCAGGTTTACGTGGCCCTGCGCTCGAACAAAAGCTAAGCGAAGTATTGCAATAAACAGCAAGGCTGTTTTAAAGTTTATTTCATGGCAACTGCATGAAAAATTCATGCTATGCCATCTCTCACCTGCAGTTATTGATTAAACAGCTTTTGTTGTGTTTAGCCGGTGCTGTATGACAGGTTTTCTTATTTCCGGTTGATACATCACTTTGGTAAATAAGATTTGCTGAGCTAATGTGATTGCCATAAATTGGGTGTACTTAATTTTAAGAAGCTGTTTAAAATTTTTTCGCACGGAGAACACAGAGCCAGCAGAGGCGCTTCATTACGTTGTGTGTTCCTTTGCGCTGTGCGAAAAATCGCTGAACCCTTTTAAAGAATTAAATTTTCAAACAGCCTTCTAAGGAATAAACTATAGTATAATTGCTCTTGCCGCTTGCATGAATTTTCTTTCCATGAAAGGCTGCCGGTTATAAAGAGATCAGCGCAGATAAAAATCAGGCAACAAATCCCTACCGGCTTAATAGGAGTTGTTTATTTTTGAAGATATTTCCGGGATCCAGTTAGGATCACAGGAGGGCTTGCTTTTACTGGAACAACCCCCACCGGATGGTATCATTCATTTAAATAAAAACCAGCAATAGTAATTATGAAAGCAATCTTATTGTCAGCACTTATATTTTGCAGCATTTCGCTAAGCGCACAAACCAATAGCCCGAATATTATATTCATCATTTCAGACGATCATGCTTACCAGGCCATCAGCGCTTATGGCAACAAATTTATGAGCACGCCCAATATTGACCGCATAGCGCATGACGGCGTGCTGCTCACCAATAACTGTGTGGGCAATTCGCTTTGCGGCCCAAGCCGGGCTACATTGCTTACCGGCAAGTTCAGCCATAAAAACGGCTATGCTTTAAACGGAAGAGAGCCTTTTGATGTAACACAATTTGTATTTCCGCAGTTGCTGCAGCAAAATGGTTATCAAACTGCCTGGATTGGAAAAATGCACTTAAACAGCCTGCCGAATGGTTTCGATTACCTGAAAATTTTAAACGGGCAGGGCACTTATTATAATCCCCAGTTTATCAGCAAAACAGATACTGCCCAATATCATGGTTACGTTACAGACCTTATCTCGGGCTTCTTCTTCGACTGGTTAAAAAACAGGGATGAACATAAGCCGTTTTTTGCCGTTGTGGGTGAAAAAGCCACGCACAGGGAATGGCTGCCTGATATACAGGACCTGGGCGCCTATGATGATATTGATTTCCCGCTTCCTGAAAGTTTTTTTGATAATTACGATACCAGGCTGGCCGCAAAAGACCAGGATATGACCATTGATAAAACCATGCGCCTGAAAGAAGACCTGAAAGTGCACCAGGGTTTTGGCCAGGGCGCAGGATATGATGAATACAGCCGTATGGATGAAGCGCAGAAAAAAGCATTCAAAGATTACTATGGAAAGATAACGAAGGAATTTGATGAGAAAAAGCTAAGCGGTAAAGACCTGGTAAAATGGAAATATGAGCGCTACCTGAAAGATTATTATGCCACGGCAAAATCAATGGACAGGAATATCGGTAAAATCCTCGATTACTTAGACAGCACAGGGTTAAGTAAAAATACTGTGGTGATTTATGCGTCAGACCAGGGGTTTTATATGGGCGAACACGGCTGGTTTGACAAGCGTTTTATTTACGACGAATCCCTTAAAACAGCCTTTATGATAAAATACCCCGGCGTCATTCAGCCCGGCTGGAAATTAGACAGCCTGGTATCGAATATTGACTGGGCGCCTACCGTATTAGACATTGCAGGCCTGAAAGCGCCGGCCGAAGTACAGGGCCGTTCGTTTTATCCTTTGCTTAAAAAAGAAGCTGTTGCTGACTGGCCTGATGCGGAATATTATCATTATTATGAATATCCGCAGCCACATCATGTTTCCCCGCATTTCGGCATCCGCACAAAGAATTATATGCTCGTGCGTTTTTACAAAGGCGTAAATTCATGGGAGCTGTTCGATCTGAAAAAAGACCCGGAAGAATTAACGAACGTTTATGGCAACAGTGCCTATAAAAGCATACAAGGCTCGCTGGTGGAAAAGCTAAAAGGCCTGATAATAAAGTATGACGATAAAGAGGCGCTGGAACTTTTTAATACACCTGTTAAATAAACCGGCCACATCAATATGAAAAATTATCTTGTATGGCTGGCTGCAGTTGTGTTATCTTTTTTTGCCGGTGCAGCAATTGCCCAGTCAAAAAATAACCAGCCCAATATTGTTTTGATTTTTATGGACGATATGGGTTATGGCGATGTGGAAGCGTATGGCGGCACGGGCTACACTACACCTAATATTAATAAGCTTGCTGCGGAAGGAATGCGGTTCACCAATTTTTATGCAGCACAGCCTATCTGCAGCGCTTCAAGGGCAGCCTTATTAACTGGGTGTTATCCAAACAGGATTGGCATTTCCGGCGCTTTATCACCCGGTTCAAAAACCGGCATAAGCGATAAAGAAGAAACAATAGCAACAGTGCTGAAAAAGAAAGGATATTTTACAGGTATAATCGGCAAATGGCATCTGGGCGATTATAAAGAGTTTTTACCCTTGCAGCATGGCTTTGATTATTATTTCGGCCTGCCTTATTCCAACGATATGTGGCCGGTGAATTATGATGGCAGCCCCGTAAAACCCACAGATGAGGCCTGGGGCAGAAAGCATACCAACCCGCCCTTACCGCTGATAGAAGGCAATGACCCTGTTCGTTACATCACCACTTTAAAAGACCAGGATATGCTTACCACCTGGTACACGGAAAAGGCCGTAACCTTTATTCAGCAACATAAGCAGCAGCCATTTTTTCTTTATCTCGCCCACTCCATGGTGCATGTACCGTTGGGCGTGTCAGATAAGTTCAGGGGCAAAAGCCAACGGGGCTTATTTGGAGATGTGGTGATGGAAATAGACTGGTCGGTGGGCGAAGTAATGAAGGCCTTGAAAGATAACGGCCTCGACAAAAACACGCTGATTATTTTTACCAGCGACAACGGCCCCTGGCTTAATTTCGGCAACCATGCCGGTTCTGCCGGCGCCTTCAGGGAAGGAAAAGCTACTACCTGGGAAGGCGGCCAGCGGGAACCCGCCATAGTGAAATGGCCGGGCGTAGTGCCGGCAGGAACGGTGTGCAATAAGCTTGCCTGCAACATAGATATTTTGCCAACGCTCGCCGCCATCACCGGCGCGCCTTTGCTGGCAAATAAAATAGACGGATTGAATATACTGTCTCTAATTAAAGGAGACGCTGATGCCAGCCCCAGGGACCATTTGTTTTTTTATTTTGGAAAGAACAACCTTGAAGCAGTGCGGCAGGGTTTGTGGAAATTAGTATTGCCGCATGCTTACCGCTCTTACAATGCCGCTCCCGGAAAAGACGGGTGGCCTGGCCCAACCATTACTGATTCCACAGGGCTTGCCTTATATGATTTAAGTCGCGACCCCGGGGAACGCTATGATGTGAAAGATCAAAACCCGGAAATAGTAAGCCAGTTACAGCAGCTTGTGGAAGAAGCAAGGGATGACCTTGGTGATGACCTGACCGGGAGGCCTGGTAAAAACAGGAGACAAGCGGGAAAAACAGGCAATTAAATAACCTGAAAAGCAGAAGTTTTGCAGATGGTTTGTTGAGCCTGAACTTCAAAAAAGTCGAAAAACAGAGGCGCTGAAATTTACAAGGCGGTAAATCACAATAAAATTCAAATGTATGAATATCCTAAGGCTATCTTTTGCAGCGATTCTTATGCCGTTGATACTGCAGGCGCAGCACACTGCCCCAAATATAGTGTGGATCACCTGTGAAGATATATCGCCCTTCATTGGCTGTTACGGAGATAAAACGGTTAAAACGCCCAACATAGACCAGCTTGCCAGAGAAGGCGTTCGCTATACGAATGTTTACACAACGGCAGGCGTGTGCGCACCAAGCCGGTCGGCCATTATAACCGGCATGTACCAGACTTCCATTGGCACACAGCACATGCGCACGCTTTTCCCGGCGGAAACAGCCAAAAGAATCGGGATACCGGCTTATTCGGCAGTGATACCCGATTACGTAAAGTGTTTTCCTGAATATTTGCGCAGGGCCGGTTATTATTGTACCAATAATGAAAAACAGGATTACCAGTTTATACCGCCCGTAACGGTTTGGGATGAGAACAGCCTTGCTGCTTCTTACAGGAACCGCCCGAAAGAAAAGCCGTTCTTTTCTGTATTTAATCTTGCCGTGACGCATGAATCGCAGTTGTATATGCGGGAGAAAGACAGCCTTTTTGTAGATCCGTCATCAGTAAAAGTTCCTCCTTTCTATCCTGATACAAAAACGGTAAGAAGATGCATTGCCCGCAACTACACCAATATAGAAATAATGGATGCCCAGGTAGGGGAAATCATCCGGGGCTTAAAAGAAGATGGTTTATATAACAATACCATTATCTTTTTTTTCAGCGACCATGGCGGAGCGCTGCCCTGGTATAAAAGGGAATTGCTGGAAAGGGGCATACACATTCCCCTGATCATTCATTTTCCCGGCGGCGCAAATGCGGGAACAAGCAATGATGACCTGATAAGCGCTGTGGATTTCGCCCCCACCATTCTCTCCCTTGCCGGCATTCCCGTGCCGGCATATATGCAGGGGCAGGCTTTTCTGGGTGAGCAAAAAAATAAAACACCGCGCAAATATGTATTTGCCGGAAGAGACAGGATGGATACCGAATATGACAGGGTAAGGGCTGTAAAAGATAAGCAATTTGAATACCTGTATAATTTTGAACCGGCGAAGCCCCATTACCAGAATATAGAATACCGCCTCAGTATTCCCATGATGAAAGAGATAATTGCTTTAAGAGACAGCGGGCAGCTTGATTCTATACCCATGACGTGGTTTGATACAAAACCTGTTGAAGAGCTGTATGATGTAAAGAATGACCCTGATGAGCTGCATAACCTCGCAGCCGATCCAGCATACAGGCATAAGCGGGAAGAATTAAAAGGCGCTTTAATGAGCTGGCTGAATAATACAGGGGATATGGGCGCCATGCCTGAAAAGGAAATGCTGGCAAACTGGTGGAAGCATGACACCACACCCCCACTAACCGACCCACCCCTGATAACAGCAGCAGGTGCAGGCGTAACCATTTCCTGCGCTACCAGAGGCGCCTCTGTGGGTTACAGGATAATAAGAACAGGGAGCGATACAACCCCGGTAATGCATGAAGTGAGAAGCTGGGATTTTGGAACAATGCCTGGCCGGAAAAAAGGGCTGAAAGAACTGCCTGCACCACCTGTATGGAATGTTTATAAGGGTGAAGTTATTGTTTTGAATAAAGGAGAAGTATTAATGGTGAAGGCGCTGCGAATCGGGTATAAAGAGGCTGATGCAACTTATACTAAAATGTAATACCACTTTTTTAGTGTTTCAAATTTTCGCTTCATACGCGGCATTCCGGTCGGTGAGGCACCATAACCGTCAACTTAAGCCCTTTGGGCTTGAGTTTGAATAGCCGTGAGCGAAACTCACGGTAAAAATGTCGAAGTTTTTGTTGAACCCGCGCAGCGGGTTCAATATCAAAACCGTTTCATT
>NZ_JASGEX010000044.1:0-4512 GCF_047606085.1 Parafilimonas sp. | reverse complement strand
GCTGACGAATATAGGCTCAACTTCAGTAATTCTATTTAACTTTGGTGCAAAACTCGACTGACGAGCTTCGATGCCCCACCATCGCAAAGCCGCCGAACGTTGCCTGCAATGCTATGACGACATTTAAGCTATCATTCAAATAAAACTTCAAAAATATCTTTAATGAAAAGTATAAAACCTAAAATAGTCTGGCGAAAACCTAAAAAACGAAAGGTAATTAAAAGGGTGTTAGAAAGTAAGGTAGCTATGATGGAAAATGCTGACCTTTCAATAACTCAACAAGGAATAATTTATGAGCCCTGGATTCCTTATGTAAGAAATGCTAAGAACCCAAAAGAAGAGCTTTTATTTCTTCTTAAAATGGCAGCAGAGATTGAACATGCTCTTCTTATACAATATCTATATTCTGCTTATTCTATACTTGATAAAGACGAAAAATTACGAAACGTTATAATCAAAGTATCTATACAGGAAATGGGACATTTTTTAAGTGTTCAAAACTTACTTATTTCAATTGGAGGGCTTGACGCTATACATCTTCACAAGGATTTAGTTAGGCCTAACAGTGTACGAAATCCATTGCCATTTCGTTTAGAACCCATTTCAAAAACTACTCTTGCTAAATATGTTGCTGTAGAAGCTCCTCCATTAATACCAAGTGATTTAAAAGAGAAAATGGAAGAGATAGAAAAAATTGCTTTTAGTGCTGCCGGAGTAAGAATAAATCCAGTTGGAGGTTTGTATATGAAACTGTTTTGGCTATTTCAAAAAGATGATAGCCCCGACCCTTTAATGCCAATTACTCCTTCAGATGAATTTGAAGTCGGAAATCATATTAAAGATGAAGACTTCTTAAACCCAGAAACTTTAATTAAACTTACAGGTAACAGAAAAGATTGGAATGACGCTCAGGCATTAAATCAAAACTCTGTAATCTTTAATTCAATAACGAATAGAGATTCCGCAAAAGACATTATTTCAAAAATATCAACACAAGGTGAAGGGGCAGATTTTAAAACATTAGACTCTCATTTTGAAGACTTTTTTAGTGCATATGAAAACTATGACTCAATGTTAATCGCCAAAACATATACTAATCCTATTAATCCGGTAACAATCAAAAACCCAGAATTTGGAGATAATTTTAATTTAATTACAAATCAGTACTCGCTGTTATGGGCCGGTTTATTAAATAAGATTTATACATCTTTACTCTACGACATATATTCGATTTATTTCCTTAAAAGCGTTGATGCAACAAAATCACATGCGATCACAAACCTAGTTTTCTCTTCAATGAGAGGTGTCATACCACTTATATCAGCTATTTGTTTTAAGTTACCACTTAACGGTTCTGATTTTTCTTACGATATTGAACCCAGATCAGGTCCGACATTTGAAATCGATAAAGATTTCTTATTACCAAATTCTATTGCTGACCTAAAAGTGAAACAAATAAACTACATGAGTAACATTAATGAACAAACTGCTAACATTAGAAATCATAGTTTCATTGATACGCATAAAGAAAAGGATGAAAATGTTTTTACAGTGTTATCTCTAATCGATGATTATGTTTCGCAAAAAAGTCAAGTCTTTAATTAATAACAAAAAAAATAAAACAAAATGGAAAGATTTAAAATTTTCCCGTCTATAGGGATAGCCAGAGTAGGCGGCAGCTCCACTGAGTATTTCGTCTGCCCCGAAAATGAAAATTCACTAGGTATCGATGTTGATTCCAGTGGTAACGAAAATGAACTAACATCCTTTAAAGACCCAATGGGTTTGATAAAGAGACAAGCTGCAAGATTTAAAATATATGAATTAAATACTGAAACGAATGAGTATTTGCTGGGTAATATTAATGTACTTACAGTAGAATGGCGTGTCCATCTCGTCAATAAGAAATCTGCATTGAAACGATTTGAAATTGACGGTATGCCCTTACCTCCAGATCAAACTCATGTACCTCAACCCCCATTACAATTAAGAGATAATGGCGAAAGTTTAATAATTGACCCTGGCCCTAGAAAAATAAAGGGTAAAAGCCAACATGGGATTTCATTTGACACTGGTAAATATAAGTCACCAATCAATCAAGTCGAACAAACTGTTTATTTAGGTGAGTTAAAGACAGATAAAGATGGCAATCTTATAGTCCTGGGGGGAAAAGGGATTTCAAAATCACCCTCTGACCAACCTGTTGGGCCGTCTTTAAACCCTGGTGGTGAAAAAACTCCGGATGCAAATTTTTACTATAATAAGGACTGGTATGATGATACTTCAGACGGGATAGTCGAAGCAACCATCGAATTGGCTGATGGTACAAAAATAGATGCAGTAAAAGCTTGGGTTATTGTTGCTCCTCCGGATTATGCCCCAAAGGTTAAAGGTGTTGTCACCTTGTATGACGTAATAGAAAATGTTATAAAGGGAGATAGTTTGAACGAACCATTATCATTTAAAAAAGAAATCTTTCCAATTATCAGTAGGTATGAACAGTACCAATGGGTACAAGTAAATCAAAACTATAGCCTTCCTCACCCAGTTCAGGAATACTCAAAGAATTCTACGGCTAACAAAACCAAGAGACAAGAAGTAAGAGACACAGTTCTAAAAATCCAGCAAAAGCTCAAACAATTTCGTCTTACTTCAAGACAAATAAAAATTTTACAGTTATTTGTTGATGGGAAATTTGTTGAGGACTTAAGCACTCCCTCAAATTCGAGCCAAACAGGAGAAGAGTTTACAAAACTTATTTTAGATACCACAATCGGACAAGGATTTTTCCCAGGAATTGAGGGAGGTAGAATTTTGACAAATAAAAATATTTACATGGAGCCTTTTAGAATTGATGCGGGGTCTGTTAAACCTGGAGAAATTACAGGACTCATGGCACTCCCTTGGCAAGCTGATTTTCTCGAATGCGTAAATGCTTGGTGGCCCTCCCAAAGACCTGACTTAGTTAGATTGAAGGATGGAACTACAGGCTTATGGCATGGCCCTCTTAACCCAGATTCTGACCATAAAAAATTAGTAGATGAATTTAATAGATTTGGATTTGTTAAACCTTCCACAGACAAAGTTCAAATAGAGGATGAAAGAGATCCAACCTTTGCAAGAGTTTGATGTCATTATTATTGGCGGTGGAATCACTGGTTCCATCGCTTCAATTTTGTTGAATAACAAAGGATATCGTATTGGCATTATTGAAAAATCCTCGCTTTCAGATTTTAAGCCTGGCGAATCATTAGACCCTAAATGCAAAGTTTTTTTTCAAAACCTGAATATTGGTCTTACCTCTACAAATACTACTGAATATTTTGGATACTCATCATTATGGGCCAGTAAATCAATAGACCATAATGATTTTATTTTTAATCCATACGGCAATGGAATTTCTATCGATAGAGTGTTGTTTGAAAAATCCTTAATTAGCCAATCTAAATTAAATGGAATTTTATGTTATTTAGAGGTGTCTATCAATGAAATTTGCTTTAATGGAGAATTTTGGAACATACAAATTAATAAGAATGAGGCTTTTCAAAAAATTAAAGCCAAATTTTTAATAGTTGCTACGGGTAGGAAAATGCCTTTCAAGTTCTTTCTTTCGAAAAAAACTTTTTTTGATCGTTTGATTTGCTTGTCAGGTATTTCTAGTACTGAAATCAAGGTCGGATCTCAGAATACCCTTTATATTGAATCTTTGCAAGAGGGTTGGTATTATACAAATATTCTTCCAGGTAAAAAGAGAGTAATGTCAATATTTACTGACAACGATCTCCTAATAAAAGAACACGCCGATTACTACAAAAAACAAATTTTATCTACTATTTGGTATAACTCAATAGATTCGGCCTGCCTGAACAAAGTTGAAAATGTGTTCGTATGTGACGCACGGACGTCATGGTCAAATATTCAATCGGGCAAAGGTTGGCTATTACTAGGCGACACAGCTTACACAATTGATCCTTTAAGTGGCCAAGGAATATATAAAAACTTGCAAATGATTCAATTTTGTGTAGATAATTTTGAATCATTTTTGCATTGTCATGAAGAAGCGTTAAAAGACTATGTTTCATTCAACAAAAAAAATTTCGAAAGATATTGGCTTGCACGAAGCGATGCTTATCAAATGGGCAATAGATGGCACTCTAAATTTTGGGAAAGACGAATGCCTTGAACCAACGAAGCACATGCAGGCAACATGGGGTTTTATGCAAGTTGGGCTTGACATTGTAACATCAGCTATTTGCTAATCTCAACTTCAGTTCCGGCTGACGAATAACTATCAGCTTTTGTACATAACTTCAACAATGTATTTTCAATCAGCAGCGGTTGTCGGCAGACGGAATACTAAATCCCAACCTGCATAAAGCCCTGTTCGTTAGTAGCCATTTTACGAGCGACCGTGCAAACATCAACAGACAGACAAAAAACAACGAGCAGACAATAAAATATGGACTTAAAATTAAACGGGAAAACAGCTTTCATAAGTGGCTCGACACAAGG
>NZ_JASGEX010000043.1:0-8080 GCF_047606085.1 Parafilimonas sp. | reverse complement strand
CTAACATCGGTTTGGCGTTATGGCGGCTGACGGAAGTAATTCAACTTTTGTGCTACTATCAACATTAGTGCTTACTTTCGGCTGACGGTTTTCAAATGCCGCCACAAACGCCAAGCCGCAAACCGTTGTATGCCATTCGCAGACACCCCACATGTGCAGGCAGGACAAAACAACGGGTAAATTACGGTACAAAAAACGGTGAAAACACGGGGTGTGTATGAATGGATAAACATTTATTCTTGCAAAAAATCTTTTCATACCAAGTTAAAATTTTATGACACGCTTCTTATTTGTATTGATAGCCCTGCTTCTATCATTCAATTTATTTTCCCAACCAACATTTTATGTTCAAAACGGCAACAGTATTTCCAAAGTAGAAAATGGCGACCCTTCGCAAGTGAATGTAAATGTATGGCAGGTACGCTTGTACAAAAAAGGAATACCAAAGTCAGGGAACAATTATTGGGGAACAATTGAGGGAAATTCTGCTGACGATGTAATGCAGAAATTAAAAATCCAACAAGAATATGAATTAAAAATTAATAGCTTCTTCGGCAAAGGGCGAGTACAGGATGATATTCTTACTCATTTTAACGCATTAGGTCCTATTGCTATTACAGATGCTTCAACTTCAAGCAAATCCACTATTGTGGAAAAGACGGACGAAACATCAGAGGTTTACAATAAAGCCGGTAGTTATGTTGAAGCATTTCTCGAAGCAAAAAAAAGGTTAGATGTAATTTTAAAAGGGAAACCTGTTAATCCGTATGACAATTACGGTAGTGTTTTAAAGGAATACGCATTCAATTTAAAAGATGCAGTAAAACAAGTAATTTCATTACGGACTTCACTTGTAAATAATACTTCTATTACATTGGATAGAATTAGCCAACAAATTGCAAGCATTGACCAAAAACTTGAAATAGCAAACAACAATCAGGAAAAACTAAATACACTAATCAATGAAAATCAAAATAAAAATAATTCTAACGAAACTGTCACTGCTAATAATTTATCAGCCAATCAATTTCCATTTTCAAGTGTCCCAAATAAATACAAAACAGCAATTCAGACTGTTTTGAATGCCAGCGACAATCAATTAACCAGTATGAAAGCAGCCATTCCAAGCGAACTAACCACTGGTATGAGTGAGCAACAAAAAAACTACTTCAAAAAATTTATTGAAGATGTACAGAATTATGGGAATGGTATGGCTTTGTGTTTTGGTTATCTATCGCCGGGCGCATATGGTTATGGGTACCTTAGTAATAATCAAATACAAATTGACGAAACAGACCAATATTACCGGGATAATGTCTTGAGGAATGCCCAAATTTTTGAAACATCAAACTATAATACCTATTATTCAGGCGCATTGCTTGAAAAGGGCAATGCAGCATACGATTTGTTTAAACTTTTAGATAGCGACCCTACTTCAAATAAGACCGTAAAGAATAAAATACTACAATATGGAATTGAAAATGTGAGCATGATTTACCAGCAATCAATTAACGGGTATCAGGACGCATCGGTAGTAAAAGATAAACAAGTATTACTTGCCAAACTCAAACAAAGTCTAAAATAATAAAACAAATAATTATGAAAATATTAATAAGTTTCATCAGCCTGTTACTTCTGTTTCAGTTCAACCTATATGCACAAGTAAACGGAAAAATTATTTCACCGTCTTTCAGCCCTGTAAGTAGCTTTGTAAGCTATTCATTTAATTCATCATCATCCAGCATAGTAATAACAAATAAGAGTTCGTACAAACTTGAAGCATACAATATATACCCAAATTGTTGTGATGCTTCAGGACCTAATAAAAATGGAATTAGCAATGAGCTTGCCACCATTCTTCCTGGTGAATCTACAGAAATACCCGCCAATTATAAAGGGGCAAAATATTTTCGTTCCATTGTTTACAAAGCAAGCGATATGGAATTAAAAACTATTTCGGGTGAGAGCCAAGCTAATTATACACAACGCTATAACGAAAATCAGCGCAGAGGTTGTGAATTAGTTAAACTGCAAGCGCAAATGGGCAAAGAAGTTTGTCAAGCCATTAATGGCTCTGCTTCTTGTTACTCTGATGCTTCAGGCATTTTAGAAACAAATAATTGGTGCGATAATCAAGGTCAAACAAATAGTAATTCTATTACAAACAGTAATTCCACCAACAACAATATTACGTCTATACCGTATCAAAATCCTCAGACAAATACTTCCGCAACAAATGCCACGCAACAAAAAAATGAGGCAATACTTAATGCTGGTAATGCTTTAATTGGGGCGGCTACAGATATATACTCAACAATTCAAGCCAATAAGCAAAAAAAAGAAGACTATTGGAATAGTTTAACTCCTGAAGAACAACAAGAGATAAGAGAAGCCAATAGAAAAGCAGATTCTACAAAATGGGCAAATAGACAAGCCAACGACAAAGAAGAAGCAAATTCAATTACACATCATCGTTTTTCAATTGGTCTTTATGGAGCAATAGAGTCCAGAGACTTTTTTGCTGAACTTTCAGAGTTTGAAAATCAAGATGGTTATGGTTCAACCCAGCCTATCCTATCAAAAATAAAACAGCCAACAGGCTATAATGTTGGGCTTAATTTTGAATGGGCTGTCGACGCATTTGGTGTTGGTGATAAAACAAGAAGAGGTCTATTTTCTGTTGGACTTTACTACGTAACATATTCCTCCCCAATGATAATAAATCAAAACTATGACCCGACAGTGACTTTTGACGGCAATGTAGCCATGTTAAAATTTCAATCCATAAGAGTAGCACCTACCTTAAGTGTTCGTTTATTTCGCTTAGGACCGGCAAGAGCTCTGAGTGGTGTCTTTTTTCAATGGGGAGTTAAAGCAGATTACATGTTTTCTGCAACGGCAAAGCAAGTTTCATTTGACAGCGATGCAAGCACCACAGGCTACAATTCAATATCAACAGCATATAATATAACTGACCATTTTAAAAAATTGGAGTGGGGAATGATTTGCGGTCTTAGGCTTGACCTATCAAGGCATCTTTCTTTTAATGTGCAATATGATGTTTTAGGCGGGCTAAATGACAAAATTCTAAAAGCTAAGTATGCAGATAATTCTGATTGGTATACTTTTAAACAAAAGAATAAAATAACTGGAGGTATAGGAATATATTTTTAATTTTTTCAAATGTTGCTTTGTCGAAAATGTAGTTTCAGATGATAATTACAACATAAAGTTTCAAGTTCTTAAATGGTTGAATAATCTTAACGGCATACAACATGGGGTTTTGTACAAGTGTGGCTTGACGTTATAAGCATCGGCAGCAGGTTCGCTACTGAGCTGCGGTTCCGGCTGGACGTTAGTAATTTGGCTTTTAGTTGTTACCTTCATCATTAGTTTTTCAATCGGCTTTTGTTCCGGGCTTGACGTTCAATGAATGCCACACCTGCACAAAGCCCTGTTCGTTGTGTGCAATTGTGAAAATCCCTATGATTGAAGATTTTATCATTCAATGACGACAAAAAATAATTTTTACATAATTACAGGTGGGCCAGGTGCAGGCAAAACGACTTTACTTGAAAATCTTTCAACAAAAGGCTATTCATTTGTGCCAGAGACTGCCAGACAAATAATCAAGAACCGACTTGCATTAGGACAAAGCCCCAGACCAGACCCATTATCATTTGCTAAGGATATTTTTGATACAGATTACTTAAATTTTAGAAACAATAATGACGTAATCTCAATTTTATTTTTTGACCGTTCTTTTCTTGACAGTGCTTGGCAAATCGCTACTTCTGACATAAATGAGTACAATTTAAAAAAGGATATTTTACAAACACACCGATATAACAACAAGGTGTTTATAGCCCCGCCTTGGAAGGACATATATCAAACTGACGCTGAGAGAGACCAAACATTTGAGCAATCAATTGTGGTTTTTGAGCAACTATGTAATTGGTACTTGAAACATAATTACGACATAGTTGAATTGCCTAAAACTACGGTGGACAATAGAATAACTTTTGTATTAAATCATTTGCCTGATAAATAAAAATGCACACAACAAACGGTTTGGCGGCAGTCGGGGGGATAAGAATATATCCTCAACTTTTGTGCTACTATCAACTTTTGTTCCGGCTTGACATTATAAATTTAGCCGAGGATTATATTCTCAGCTTTTTTATCTTTACTCGGCTTTCGTTGTCGGCTGACGTTTTTCAAATACCCGCCCGACCGCCAAGCCATACCGTTGTACGCCATTTTAAAGCAACCTTTCAAAAGATATGAATAGACTTTTTTTAGCAATCTTGTTTTATTTGACACTGACAAATATTTCAATTGCTCAATCAGTAACTGAACAAAAAGTTTTCACGAAAGACATTGATAACTTTTGGATTGCTTATGACAGTGTCAAATCAACAACTGATAGTGTCAAGCAAGCGCATTTTGTTCAAACAATCTATGTTGACAAAGGGACACCTGGATTGAAATCGTTTATGAAAGCAAGAAATTACTCGACTGAACTTTATATTAAGCTGATTAATAAATATCCTGAATTCTGGACTTCGATTCGACCAAAAACATTACAGGTAAAAAACAAAACAAAAGATATTGAGGGGAGCATTGCCAAGCTTAAAATACTCTACCCCGAACTGAAGAATGCTAAAATGTATTTCACTATTGGCGGACTTCGTTCAGGCGGAACAACAACGGATAGCATGGTGTTAATAGGTGCGGAGATTGCTACAGGAGATTCCACAACCAATGTGTCAGAATTTTCCAATAAGTGGTTAGCCGGGGTGTTCAAGGAACAAAGTTCAGACAACCTTGTTTCTTTAAATGTCCATGAATATATTCATACACAGCAAAACGGAGAAAGCGATAATTTATTAGCACAGGCAATAAAGGAAGGGTCTTGTGATTTTATGGCTGAATTAGTAATTGGAAAATCACTGCAAAGAAATTATATAACGTATGGACAGCAACATAAAAAAGAATTGAAAGAAACATTCAAGAAGGATATGTTTACTACTGCTTATGATAAGTGGTTGTATAATGGAAATGACACGAAAACTGTTGCTGACTTAGGATATTTTATGGGATACGAAATATGCAAGTCATATTATGCTAATGCTAAAAATAAAAAGCGAGCCATAAAAGAAATCATAGAATTGAATTATTCAGACACATCAGCAGTAGAAGGGTTTTTAAAGAAGTCAAGGTATTATACAGAACCAATTGACAAGGAACAATTGATGTTATCTTTTCGAGAAAAGCAACCTCAATTATTAAACTTAGAGCCATTCAACAATGGTGATACAATGGTTGATACTTCACTAAAACAAATAACAATTGTATTTTCAAAGCCAATGGGCAAAGGATATTCAATTAATTATGGCAATAGTGGAAAAGACTTCTATCCGATAACAGGAGTAGTTGGTTTTTCAGATGACAGAACAAAATTTAGTGTCAATATTGTTTTAAAACCTAATCATGAATATGAATTTATAATTACAAACAGAAGTTTTAATTCATCGGATGGTTACCCACTTTTACAAGACTATACAATAAAATTTAAAACCAAACCGTGACAAAAAAACGGCGTACAACAAATCGGTTTGGCAATATGGCGGCTGGACGAATATATCCTCGGCTTTTTGTTCGCTGTTCGGCTTCAGTTCCATCTGACGAATAACGCTGGGCAATAGAATAAACAATGAACTTTTATTTATAAATTTAGCTTCGGTACCGGGCAGACGAATCACGGAATACCGCCACATCGCCAAGCCGTACCGTTGTATGCTACCCGAGCGACCAGCTTACTCAAAATCAATGAAAATTTATCTAACAGACCAAGCAAAAAAACTATCACAACACCTTGCGTATTTAAAGCAACAGCCTGTTATGCTTTATGACACAACAAAGCTGACGGAAAAAACAACAATCATTAAAATTGACACACCCAAAAAACTTCAAGAGTTAGACAGCAATTTTTTGTTTGACTACAAAATTTTTCCGAACAATATAATGACGTTTTTAACTCAGTGGACAACAGAACAAAGACAAATGCAAATAGGCGACACAATCGTTCAACAGGCATACATTCCTCCATTCAGACAATTTTCACAGAAAATAATTTTTGGAGTAAGGATAAACAACATTATTAACGAACCGACTAAAATTGGTTTTAGTTACGAAACTTTGAAAGGACATGTTGAAAAAGGAATTTCAATTTTTACCATTGAAAACACAGACAACTTAAAAACAATTTTTAAAGTGCATACTTTTTCAACGCCAGGTAATTTATTGACAAAACTTGTAGGACCGATTTTCTCTGTTCCTTACCAAACATTTTGTACAAAACAAGGACTTTTAAACGTTAAGCGACAATTGGAAAATTCTTGACAAAAATGGGCAGCATACAACATACGGTTTGGCGGCAGTCGGGGGGACAAGAATACGTCCTCAACTTCTGTGCTACTATAGGCTTTTGTTCCAGCTTGACGTTACTAATTTGGCTTTAGTTCTTATCATCAACTTTTGTAACTTTGTTCAGCTTCGGTTGTCGGCTGACGTTTTTCAAATGCCCGCCCGACCGCCAAGCCGAAACCGTTGTGCGTCATTATAATCAGACACACCCTAATCTTCAAATCAAAATTTTGACATGGCAAATCCAAAAGACGTTTTAGTTGTTACAACATCTTCGGTAGACGGACTTAGAATAAAACGATACCTCAAACCTGTTTCTGCTCACATTGTCGCAGGCACAAATTTATTCAGTGACTTTTTAGGAGGACTGTCGGATGTATTCGGTGGACGTTCACAGACTTACCAAAAGCAATTGGCTTCCCTCTACAACGAAGCAATTGAAAGGGTAAAATATGCTGCATATGAAATTGGAGCAAACTGTATTGTTGGACTGAATATTGATATGGATGAAATATCTGGCAAAGGTAAATCTATGTTCATGCTAACTGCGGTTGGCACTGCTATCATACTTGAAAAAGAAGTTTCCGAGAAAAACATTCTGCCCAAGTCTAACGAAAAACTTGAAAATGTTGGCGTGGACAGGATTAACATGTTGAGAAGTAAAAAGTCAATCATTGAAAAAGCCAACTCGGACAGCTTGACACTTAACGATGACATTTGGAATTTCATAACGACAAACCAAGTTGATGAAGTGTTTCCGTTTCTTTTGAAAAAATTTTCGGAAACAATACAATACGAACAAACAAGCCCTGAAACTTCTGAAAAGTTTTACAAGTTGCTTGTTGGCTATATTGATGCACTACCCGAACAAAAAAAATTAGCTCTTTTGTACAATGGTATTAGCGAACAAAACGAACAAATAGCATTGAAGCTTTCGGGGGTTATAAAGGAGTTGAATCTGTTTGATTTTAAGCGAAGCATGGATTTGTTAAAGAACGACAATTTTCAAACACAAAAACGTGGTGTTCGTACTGCTACATACGACAAATCTTTTTACAGTAAGCAAGACATACAAGACTTACAAACAATACGAGACTATATCCAGACAACTTTTGTAGAACGTGGTACACGGACAATGAAGAAACAATTACTATCATCAAAAGAAAAGGAAGTATGGGCTTGTGAGTGTGGAAAGACTAATGACATAAATGCTTATTGTAGCGGTTGCGGACAAGACATCTACGGTTTTAAGCAGAACGAAATGAAACCAACAGCCGCAGGCAGTTACATCGGACAAAAAATTGAACTGATTTCTGAGTACGTAGAATAACGAACGCACAACAATCGGTTTTGTGCAAGCGTGGCTGACGGAATAAACATCAGCAATTGTGCTACTATCAGCTTTAGTTCCAGCGGGGACAAACATCTATCGGCTTTTGTACTTATCTTCAACAAAAAATTATTAATCAGCAGTGGTTATGGGCTGACGGAATTCTATTCCCACGCCTGCACAAAGCCGCCGGACGTTAGTAGCCATTTTACGAGCGACCGTGCAAACATCAACAGACAGACAAAAAACAACGAGCAGACAATAAAATATGGACTTAAAATTAAACGGGAAAACAGCTTTCATAAGTGGCTCGACACAAGG